>CAZOTM010000354.1:0-2330 GCA_964582675.1 uncultured Clostridiaceae bacterium | reverse complement strand
GTTATGCACATGAATCTCCATAAGACCTTCTCCACACCACACGGCGGCGGCGGCCCCGGATCAGGACCCTGCCTGTGCAAGGAATTCCTGGCTCCTTACCTGCCTGTACCGGTTCCCGTGGTCAGAGCTGATGGCTCCTATGACTGGGATTTCAGAAGACCAGACTCCATCGGCAAGATCAAGGGCTTCTATGGCAATTTCGGCGTTATGCTCCGCGCCTATGTCTACATCCATTCCATGGGTGCCGCTGGCTTGAAGCTGTCCTCCGAGAATGCTGTGCTGAACGCCAACTATATGAAGTTCTCATTGAAGGATGACTACAAGACCGTCAATGACAAGACCACCATGCATGAAGTCGTCTTTGCCGGCTTAAGGGACAAGACCAACGAGATCTCCACCCTGGAAGTTGCCAAGCGGATCATTGACTATGGATATCATCCGCCGACCATCTACTTCCCGCTCATCGTAGATTCCGCTTTGATGGTTGAACCTACGGAAAGTGAGTCCAAGGAAACCATGGATGCGTTCATCGCCGCCATGAAGAAGATCGCTGAAGAAGCCAGAACGACACCTGAAGTATTCAAGAGCGCCCCTCACAATACTCCTGTCCGGAGAATTGATGAAGTGGCTGCTGTTAAGAATTTGGATGTCAGATGGAAGGAAAAAGTATAGAATGGGAAAAAAAGTTGCCATAATCGGCGGCGGACCGGGCGGATATGTCTGCGGTATAAGATATGCTCAGCTGGGCTGCGACGTGACTATTTTTGAAAAAGACAGAATAGGCGGCGTATGCTTAAACAGAGGCTGTATCCCTACCAAAGCTCTGCATAAAAGCGCGGAAGTCTATCATGAAATCAAGCATGCTGCTGAATTCGGCTTTAATGTCCCGGAAGTAGCAGTTGATGCGGACAAAATTTTTGAAAGAAAAGCCAAAGTTGTTGAAACGCTGGTATCCGGCACCGAACAGTTGGTAAAGGGCAATGGCATCCATGTTATAAAAACCATCGCCAAGCTCAAGCCAGGGAAAGTAGTTGCCTGGAGTGATGAAGCGGGTGAAAAAGAAGATCATTTCGACACCATAGTAATCGCCACCGGAACTGTTCCACAGGCACCACCGATCCCGGGATCCGATATCGAAGGCCTCCTGACCTCTGACCACTTGTTGGCCATGCGGGAGATCCCCGAATCCATGATCGTATTGGGCGGCGGAGTTGTAGCCATGGAATTTGCATCGATCTACGCTGAGCTTGGCACCAAGGTCAACGTGATCGTAAGGTCAGCCATCCTCCGGATGGTGGACCAGGAAGTAGTAAAAAGAGCGACCCCGGTTCTCAAGAAACAGGGTATCGAGATCAATGTCAAATCTCAGCCGAAAAACATCAGAAAGTCGGATAATGGTTACATCGTAACCTATGAGAAAAACGGCCAGGAAGTCGAAGCGGAAGCTAAATATGTCCTCCTGGCAATGGGCAGAACTCCGGTAACCCAGAATTTAGGCCTTGAGGATTTGGGCATCGAACTGAACAAGGGATACATCAAAGTAGATCACTATTGGAAAACCAATGTGGAGGGTATCTACGCCATCGGTGATATCAATGGTTATGCACTGTTGGCACATGCTGCCGAACATCAGGGCATCCAGGTCGCTGAGTACGATATGCTGGGCATCGAGCCTGAACATGTTGAGGTCCCCAACTGTATCTTCATCCTGCCTGAGATCGCATCCATCGGTGATACCGAGGAGATCCTCAAGGATAAGGGAGTTCCCTATAAGACATCCAAGTTCCTCTTCGGGGCAAACGGCAAAGCTTTGGCATTGGGCGAGACCGACGGTTTAGTGAAGGTCATCACCGATATGAATTCCAAGCTGCTGGGCGTCCACATATTCGGAGCTCATGCTTCGGATATCATCCATGAAGCGATTCTAGCCATGAATAACGGAATGGGCGTTGAGGACATCCGCCGCACCATGCATGCCCACCCCACACTGCCTGAAGCTTTTTACGAAGCTGTGGCAGGGATTGACGGGCTGGCCATCCATGCTCTGGGCAAAAAAAGTAAATAAGAGCTTAAGTTTCGCAAAGAAAATTGAGTTTCAACGGGAAAGTACAGGCAGCAGCCTGTACTTTTTCGTCTCAGGAAGTTTTGTCCTGGATATCCCACATTGCAGGATTGCAAGGGCGTCTGCCCAGGGCAGGCAGGGGATGGATTTTCCGTTTGCTGAAAATCAGCTATAATAAGACTCATAAGCCGATCAAGGCTCAGATGAGCCTGGGATCCGGCAGCATATTGAATCCCGCAACCAAGAGGAGATGGAACCTTGATTAAAG
>CAZOTM010000353.1:0-2336 GCA_964582675.1 uncultured Clostridiaceae bacterium | reverse complement strand
AAGGACAAGACGGTGGACATCGAAGCCCAGTGCCGGCACCGCAGCCACAACATCAGGATGGTCCCGCAAACCGAAGCGGATATCGACTTTGATGAAGCCATGGCCAAGGTGGCCACGGATCACTCCATGACCAGGCATGCCGGGGTGATTGAAGCCGTCTATTCCCCCATGGGAATGGTATTCAGCCAAACCGGCAAGGACCTGATGGAGGTCAAATACATGATCGGAACAGGCGGCGTCCTGGTCTATTCGAAAAACCCCCAGGCGATTTTGGCAGAGGGCTGCTATAAAGAGGAAGAGATCAACTCCTTGAGACCGAAGCACCCTAAATTCGTGGTGGATAAGTCCTATATTTTATCCGCCATGGGGCTTTTAGCGGAAGAGGATCCTGATCTGGCGGTAAGAATGATGAAGAAATACATCCTGGATGTCCCAATAGAAGGAGCAGCACTATGAGAAATTTAACCAATAAAAAATGGACGGAAGAAGAGTTTTTTGAGACCAGGGCGGAGGTGTTAAAACAGTGGCCTACGGGAGCCGGCGTGGATCTCCAGGAGGCCATCGATTATCTGAAGAAAGTCCCGGAAGAGAAAAATTTCGCCCATAAAATGCGCCGGGCTAAAGAAAACCGGATCACTCTGGCTCAGCCAAGGGCTGGAGTGGCCCTGATTTCGGAGCATATCGAGCTGTTGACCTATCTCCAGAATGAAGGCGGGGCGGATCTTCTGCCCACCACCATCGATTCGTATACGAGACAGAACTGGTACTCCGAATGTCAGGTGGGGATCGATGAGAGCATCCGCGCCGGCCGGTCACTGTTAAACGGCTTTCCCGCCGTCAATCACGGTGTCAGGGGCTGCCGGGAAGTATTTGAAGCGATCAGACTGCCCCTCCAGGCCAGACATGGCACACCGGATGGCAGGCTTTTGTCAGAGATCATCCACGCTTCGGGCTGGACCTCCAACGAAGGCGGCGGGATCTCCTATAATATCCCCTACGCCAAGTCGGTTCCCATGGAGAGGACCGTCAAGGACTGGCAGTATTGCGACCGGCTGGTGGGATTTTATGAAGAGAACGGCATCCGGTTGAACCGGGAGCCCTTCGGCCCCTTGTCCGGAACCTTGGTGCCGCCTTCAACCTCCAACTCCGTGGCCATTATCGAAGCCCTTTTGGCGGCCGAGCAGGGAGTCAAAAGCATCACCGTGGGCTATGGCCAGTGCGGCAATGTCATTCAGGACGTGGCGGCGATCCGTGCCCTGGAGGAGCAATGTGAGGAATACTTGAAGCTCAAGGGCTACGGGGATGTTTACGTGACCACAGTCTTCCACCAGTGGATGGGAGGCTTTCCAGCGGACGAATCCAGAGCCTTCGGACTGATCTCCCTGGGTGCCATGAGCGCTGCCCTATCCGGGGCAACCAAGGTCATCGTAAAAACTCCCCACGAGGCCATCGGGATCCCCACCAAGGAAGCCAATGCCCAGGGCATCAAGGACACCAAAATGGTTTTGAACCTGCTTCAGGGCCAGCGGCTGCCCACTTCCCTGGAACTTAAATATGAGGTCGAACTGATCAAGGCCGAGGTCCAATGCATCGTCGATACGGTCTACCAGGTCGGCCACGGGGATCTGGCAAAAGGCACGGTCAAGGCCTTTGAAATGGGAATTTTGGATATCCCGTTTGCCCCATCCAAGTACAACATGGGCAAGATGATGCCGGCCCGGGACAACTCGGGAGCGATCCGCTACCTGATGTTCGGTAATGTGCCCTTTACCGAGGATATTAAAAAGCTGAACTCCGACAAATTGAATGAACGGGCTAAATTTGAAAAACGGGAAGTCAGCTTCCAGATGACGGTGGATGACATCTACGCAGTCGGCCGGGGCAATTTGATCGGCCGGCCGGAGAAAAAGCCGGGCTATCGTCCGGAATAAACAGCCGGAGGATCATCCCAATTAAACAGAGGATGTCCGCTGAATGAAAATTAAAGACTGCTGAATAATCCATGAAAATCAATTTACAAAGCAGATGCCAGGAAAGACAGATCACTTTGCCATTAATCTGCAGCTGAGCAATGAACAGCTGAGCAATGCTCAGCTGTTATACAAATGAATCAACCAAGAGGATCAACCAAGAGGATCAACAATAACAGATTGGAGAACAGTTTAATGAAAATCATCGATGTTGTACTTTCAAAAGGAACCACCGGCTTTTATTTCGATGACCAAAAAGCCATCAAACTAGGCGCTGGCCATGACGGATTTTTTTATAACGGAGAGGCCGTCACACCGGGCTTTGCCAGGATAAGGCAAAAGGGAGAATCCGTATCGGTGATGCTG
>CAZOTM010000352.1:0-2339 GCA_964582675.1 uncultured Clostridiaceae bacterium | reverse complement strand
ACTTAAAAATGCTCCTAACACAGTGCCGGCCTTTAACGTGCAGTCTTTCCATTGTTTATTCCATTAAGCCCAAATATTTATCTATGGGTGCACTGATGGCGGCTCTCAGATGGTTGAACCATCGGTTCTTAATGAACCTCATGGTGATCCGGTCGATCAAGGAGCCAAGTAAAAATATGAGGACGATCACTGCTGCGGCATATGGGATGAACCAGATTTCATGCATATGGGACGGAGCATTGACTGCTCCCCATAATAGCTTTCTTAAGTACTGGTTGTCATGGATCAAATAGACGCCAAAGGTGGTCGGCGCAAATACCGCAATGAATTTTTTGAACCGGTGGTTGGTGATCCGGAGGTTTAAAAAACCCAGGAATAAGGCAACGGAAGCCGGATAGACCAGAATGGAATTGTAGCGGAAAAAAATACCGGATTCCTCCAAGTAGTATCGGACACCGGTCCACTGGTAGACCATGGTCAGGGACAGCTTACTGAGGGCGAGGACCCCGGTAATTAAAAAGAAGGCAGCGATCCATCGTCCCGGTTGGTAATTCGGCTGATAATGCAGCTGAAAATACGCCCCGGTGAAATACAAGACAACGAACCAAACCACACCCTCACCGCCGCCAAAGGACAGGGCATCCATAAAATAAACCAGATTGGGCAGGATGCAGAAAACACCGGCAAGAATAACCAGGCTGATCTGCATTTGCTGCCTTGTCATCCCATGGATCGCCTTGTTGAGGATCGGTGACAGAATATACAGTCCGGCATAGAGCGTGGCAAACCAGTACTGCCTGGTCAAAATTGGCAGCAGGGTATAAAGAAATTTATAGCCATCAAATTCGATTTGCTTCGTCAAGACGAGACCAAAGTAAATGCCTGCTGAATAGACCAGCACATGACAGATGATCAGCAGCAGTTTTTTCACAGTGATTTTCGATTTACATAGGAAATATCCGCTGATCAGGACATAGCAGTTGACCGAGGCAAAGGAAACCGCCTCAAACAGCCAGCCAAATACAAACTGAGGTGACATGATCCCCGCCGCTTCCAGCACCCCGCCATGGCCTAAAAAATGCATGGTGATGATCATGACCATTGACACGATCCGGAGCAGTTCCAGGTTGAACTCCCGTTCCCGTTTGGTGCCTGATTTTTTTTGCTCCATAGCCTCCTCCATCCCCTGCTCAGTTCGCTGCAGGATTTGCTGTTCCGTTATCTCCTCCACTGTCCGCTCCATTGTCTCCCCCGCTGTCTGCTCCATTGTCCGCTCCATTAGCTGCTCCACTGCCTGTTCCCAGCCAAGATAATCTATCCACCACTTGGTTAATCAAACAATTAAAACCCAGTCTTCTATACGGTCGCCTTGACCGATCCATTTTGTTATGCCGACTTCCGATTAGCTTATTCAAAACTCAGGGGGATGGAGTGGTCAACCATCGAGTATCGGGTAAATATGGATCGGCCGCTTTTCTGGTATTGACGTCCCCTCCCGGCTGGCAGAACATTTGCTGTAGTTCAATTTCGACTTGACCTGACAGGTTTCCTCCAAGTGGCTGATCAATTCATCCCACCAGCGCCTGGTTTAGCCCGCTATGGGCTTGGTCTCTTCAAAGTCAGGGACCCGAACCGCTGTATCCATTTCACACCACTTTAAAGTATTGCCCTCCACTGATCGTAGGATGGATTTCCCCTGTCCCTGGCTGCCTTTAAAATTGCCCATTTCCCGGTTGGGAGAACTTACCTGGACCGCTCATGACCATGTCACGAGCGGTCCAGGTAAGTGTTGCTCTTTTATGGAAAATCTGTCGACACTGGGCAAGGGCTGAGAGAGTCTATGAGGAGTCTTCCTTGGATGAATTATAGGATCTCCATTATTCAGTCAATAGGATGGTGATGTCCTTGGCGAATGATGCTACTGCCCGTTCAATCTCCCGTTTCAGCTCCTCCTGGTGATCAAAATCCGGATGCTCCACAATGACGGATTCGATGATGGAATCCACCCCCGGCAAAACCTTAGACAGGGTATATTTGCTGGCTTGTTTCCGGCTCAGCAGCTGGATATATTCTCCCTGGACGGCTTTGTTGCTGCCGCTCAGCCATACTTCAAACCGATTTTGCTCATGGAGATAGACAATGGCGATCTTCAGATGCCGCCTCTTCAACTCCTCAGGGGTGAAGGGGAAGTAGGTCATATCCAAGTAGCCGAAATACAAAGCCCCGGCTACATGATCCGGATATTTGCCCTGAAGATACGACGACAGTCCGGTCATAAAAGTCATGATGCCTTTATAGGCTTTCTGGATATCCCCCTGCTTCAGCTGGCGGTTGTACTC
>CAZOTM010000351.1:0-2343 GCA_964582675.1 uncultured Clostridiaceae bacterium | reverse complement strand
TGATGGACTCTCCCTGATTCAACTGAACTTTCAATACCGGATATTCTCCCTCGATATTAAATTGCATGGTGCTGCTCCTTTCACTTTTTCGTTTCAGAATACTTTCTTTGATCCATTCAACCACGCCAAATAGGCCCGGCTGCTCATGAAGCAACTATTCATTTACGCCAGAGCCTTCCCACTGCCCGGATGCAGGCACCAAACCATTCCAGGGCGGAGACGACGCCAGGTATCGCTCCATCTGGCAGGTTATGCTGCAGGGAGCTTTGAAGCCTTCGTGCTTATGATAACTTTAGCACATGTAACGTTTACAATAAATAAATATCGAGGATATTTGCATAATATTCCAGTTCAGCTGTTTTGTACTATGACCGCATTTAAGGGGCAGTTTTTCAACCGCCCTTCCTTCCATTCACGGGAAATTTAAAAATTAAAAACCCTTATAATTGGTCATGACTTTCACTAAGGATGGACCATTGAGGGCTGCAAATTCCAAAATTACAGCATTTACTGTGTCGGAGTCCATAAGATCCTTCGCTATAATCTTATGAAGTTCAGTTCACTTCGAAACACTCCGGAACTTCCTGTTGCTTACTTCATTGCAAGCAGGGGGCTATGATCAGCCTAAAACAGCCTCCCACCGGATGCTGGCGTTTCATTGGAATCAATGTAAAAACTCCCAATCCCGATGGAATAATTCGCCCACTGAAGGAACTGCCGTCTATAGATACCCAACCGGGATTGATCGGATCCCCGCCTCCAAAAACATCAATTCAGGATACTGGTTGATTATGGCTCCATCCCCCAGCTGCAGGTCATTATCTTTCGTGATTGGCTCCAACAGTCGAAATGCCCGGGCCATATTTTTGTTGGGCTTCGCCGTCATTTTTATTTCAATCGGATAAACTCTACGGCCAATTTCAAGAACCAAATCGATTTCCTTTTGATCGGCATCCCTGTAGTAGTAAAGATCCCGCACTGACTTGCCCGCATTCAGAAAGGACTTGACGATCTCTGATACCACCCAGGTTTCGAAAAATTGGCCGGCCTTGGCGCCATGCTGGATCGTCTCCGGTGTGATCCATCTTGTCAAATAAGCCATCAGACCGGTATCCATAAAAAATATTTTCGGCGTTTTTATCATCCGTTTCAGATGATTATTATGATACGGATAGATCTGCAGGATGATGCCCGATGTTTCCAGGATCTGGATCCAGCGTTTCACCGTTGCGGATGAGACACCCACATCCCGAGATATACTGTCATAATTCAAAAGTTCGCTGCTCCTGGCAGCAACAGCTGCCATAAACCTCACAAAGTCACCTTTTTCCGCAACTTTTGTCAATTGATTGACGTCACGCTCAATATAGGTTGCCACATAACTGGAATAGAACGTCTCCCAAGCCTGGTTCGAGGCGATCAAACCCGGCATATACCCCTGATGGATCATCGACCAAAGGTCTGCCATATCCCTGGGCTCTTTTCCCCGGGAGGACAGGTACTCATCATCGGGAACGAAGGGCAGTGTGCAACTGACATTTTTCCGTTCGCGGCAGGAGATGCCCTGAAGCGGGAGTATGGCCAATCTGCCAGCCAAAGACTCGCTGACATTCTCCATCGTATGATAAGACTGGGATCCGGACAAAAGGAATAGACACTTTTCAGGTAGATTGTCCTTCAATGCGGCAAACCGCATTTTGTCGATTCTTGTTTTTAAATATGGAAATAATTCCGGGGCATACTGGATTTCATCAAGAATCAGTTCTCCCGGATGGTTCATTAAAAATAATTCCGGATCCTCCTTGGCTTGCTGCAACAGGAGCGGATCATCCAGTGCGATGTATTCAAAATTCCCACCCACCTTTTGCAATAAAGAGGATTTGCCGACTTGCCTCGGCCCGGTGATCAGTACCGCTGAAAAGGTATTGATGGTTTTGACCAGGTGATCCGTAATCGTTCGATTAATCCAATCCATCCCCATCCCTCCTTCCTCTCTCTTATAGATTAGCAGAAAAGTTCGTATAATCCAATATTGCATATCGGATTATACGAACTTTTGTAAAATATACTTCTCTGCCAGGACAACACTGCTGCTAAAAATATTCCTATTACTGGTTTTCTGAATTCCTCATTCTGGATCGCACAGCATCGTGGATTGCGACCCGGACTGTGGGATGAATTTATATTGAAAGAACAACAAGAGGCTTCCCCCAATCAATGGGAAACCTCTTGTTTTCTTCCAGGCGGGGAAACCTGACTGGAATTTATTTGAAACTGCTTTTTGGCTAGAATATAACACTTCTTTTAATTCGGGGAAATATGAATGCCCGCTTAGCTCAAGGA
>CAZOTM010000350.1:0-2362 GCA_964582675.1 uncultured Clostridiaceae bacterium | reverse complement strand
TATAAATCGTGTTGAAAGGAAGAATTGGGATGAAAAGAAAAATCACTGCTTTACTCATGGGGATCATGATGTCTGCATCTGTCTTGGCGGGCTGCGCCGCTCCTACCGCCAGTACTGCTGGGACGACAGGAACAACGACAGCAGCTGCCACCACCGCTGCCGGAAAAACAGAAACTAAGGCAGCTGCTACCACCGCTGCCAGCAAGACCGAAACTAAGGCTGCTCCGGTTGCAGTAGACAAGAAAGTTGTAAATGGGACCGTAACTTACAATGTCGACATGACCAAATACGAGGCTGGCAAAAAGGTTCGTTTATGGCTGCCGGTAGCTCAAAGTATTGATTTGCAAAAGGTAGAGGACGTGAAGTACGAAGCAACGGGCGGTAAGGCCTCCATGGAAAAGGATGCCGAAGGCAACCAGATGCTTTATGTCGAATGGGATGAAAATGCTGATCCTGCCACCCGTAAAGTGACCTGCTCTTTCGTTGTGTCCAGAGATGAAGCCATACGACCTGAACTAAAGGAATCCGGGACGATTGGTGATGACCTTAAGGAATACTTAAAACCATCCGTTATGGTAGTAACTGATGGCAGCGTGAAAGCCTTAGCGGATGAAATCACCAAGGATAAGACCACAGTCCTTGAAAAAACCAGAGCGATCTATGACTGGATCATTGCTAACATGCACCGGGACGATTCCGTTCTTGGCTGCGGTACTGGAGACGTTGAAACACTCCTTGTAACCAAAGGCGGTAAGTGCACCGACATCAACTCCGTATTTGTCGGATTGTGCCGTTCAGTTGGTATTCCAGCCCGTGAGATGTTCGGTGTGCGTATGAATGCTGAAAACATCACTAAGAACCAGCACTGCTGGGCTCAGTTCTACCTACCAGGAACCGGTTGGGTATATGCTGACCCTGCTGACGTGTTAAAGGCATTGTTAAAGAACAATTGGACGAAGGATTCCAAGGAAACGAAAGACCTTCAGGAATATTTCTGGGGTGGTATGGATGCAGAGCGTGTTGAACTATCCAGAGGCCGCGACCTGGTATTAGCTCCTGCTCAGGCTGCAGAACCACTCAATAACTTTGGCTATCCACATGCTGAAGTAGATGGGGAAGTCATTGATTGCTGGGCTGCAGCTGACTTTGTTTACACCATCTCCTTTGCCAAGAAGTAATTAAGTAGTATCGTAAACCAGGAATTGAATCACCGCCACCCGTTTTACGGGTGGTTTTTCCTTTAAGGCAAAATGTTGTGCGTTACCAGCCAACGCCTCAAAGTGCTGGCTTCCACTTCATTCAATGCACCAAGGCACTGTCCTCTGATCCCCCGAAACATTTCTTTATATTCATTCAAACTCCTCTTATCGGATAATGTAACCTGCTTCGCTTGTCCAAGGGAATAACCGGCGGATCACTGGGGTAGACTTTACTTTTCATTTCAGTTCGGAAATTATTGGATCAATTAAGTTCAATTTTTTGTTGAATAGCGCATGAAATTTATTTTTGAATATTTATTGATTTTTCGAAATTTTAGTTTTATACTGATTTCAATAAACTCAGTGATGAGGACGAGTAGGCATAACCATATTTTTTCAGAGAGTGGGCGGCGGTGGAATGTCCATAGAATAAATATGTTGAATGGACCTTATAGAGGCAGAGCGAAACTTTTTAGGAGTAGTATCTGACGGGAGCTTTCCGTTACAAGAGATAGGATATGTAAGTATCCGAAAATGAGATGCATAGCTTTTGTTATGTAAAATCAGGTGGCAACGCGAGTGACTTCGCCCTGTATATGGGGTGGGGTTTTTTGTTTGCCCAAAAATAAAGAAAGGAGGAGTCAGCATGCTCTGAACGTCAAATTCAAGTGATGAGAGTTTTTGGTATCGTGACCTAACAAAAAATAATTCAAATTTGAAAGGAAAGAGTGAAAATGAACACAAAAAAAATGACGATTTCAGCCATTATGGCAGCAGTAGGCTATATCCTCCACCAGATCGTACCCGGCATTCCATTCCTGGGGGGAATGAAAATGGATTTCCTTCTTTTAATGCTGTTTTTCTCAGTCTTTATGCTTGATTCCCTGAAGGAAGTACTGGCCGTCAGCGCAGTTTTCGCCATCATCGCCGCCATCACCTCCACCTTCCCCGGCGGCCAGGTGGCCAATCTGGTGGATAAGGTTTCCACCGGTGTCCTGGTGTATTTCGCCTACAACTTACTGGGAACGAAGATCAACCCAACGGTAAAAACAGTTCTCATCGCGGTCATCGGCACACTTTACAGCGGCGCCATCTTCCTCTTGATCGGTCTATCCATGAGCGGACTGAATGTCCCCTTTGCCGAGCTGTATATGGGCATCGTA
>CAZOTM010000349.1:0-2377 GCA_964582675.1 uncultured Clostridiaceae bacterium | reverse complement strand
CCCTGGTCATCCGAACTTCAATTTCGGCCTGGAGATGGAGCTGCTTGGTTTCATAAGCCATGACGGCCTCGTCCATATCCCGGTATACTTTGCCTTCGCCCATGGCGCCAGGTCTGACCATGGTCAGCCAGTAGGATCCCAGGATCATATCCTGTGATGGGACGGATACGGGCTTGCCATCGGAGGGCTTTAAAATGTTGCCGGCTGCCAGCATGAGGAACCTGGCTTCTGCCTGGGCTTCCATGGACAAGGGTACGTGGACCGCCATCTGGTCACCGTCAAAGTCAGCGTTGTAGGCTGTACAAACCAGGGGATGGAGCTTGATCGCCCGGCCTTCCACCAAGATGGGCTGGAATGCCTGGATACCCAGTCTGTGCAGTGTCGGCGCCCGGTTCAACAGGACCGGATGATCGGCGATGACATTCTCCAGGATATCCCAGACCTGGGGCTGGACTCTTTCCACCATCCGCTTGGCGCTCTTGATATTGTGGGAGACGCCGGATTCCACCAGCTTTTTCATGACAAAGGGCTTGAACAGCTCCAAAGCCATTTCCTTGGGCAGTCCGCACTGGTACATTTTAAGCTCGGGTCCGACGACGATAACGGAACGGCCGGAATAGTCGACCCGCTTGCCCAGAAGGTTCTGCCGGAACCGGCCCTGTTTTCCCTTGAGCATATCCGATAAGGATTTCAGCGGCCGGTTGCCGGGTCCGGTAACGGGTCTGCCCCGTCGGCCGTTGTCGATCAATGCGTCCACAGCCTCCTGGAGCATCCGCTTTTCATTTCTGACGATGATGTCCGGAGCCTGGAGATCCAACAGCTTCTTCAACCGGTTATTCCGGTTGATGACCCGGCGGTAGAGGTCATTTAAATCGGAGGTGGCAAATCTGCCGCCGTCGATCTGGACCATTGGCCTTAAATCCGGCGGGATGACGGGAATGACGGTGATGACCATCCATTCGGGACGGTTGCCGGACTTTCTGAAGCTCTCGATGACTTCCAGCCGCCGGATGATCCGGATCTTTTTCTGGCCGGAGGCGGTGAGGAGCTCTTCCTTCAGCTCTTCGCCCTGTTTTTCCAGGTCGATCTCCTCCAGCAGGCGCAAAATCGCTTCGGCACCCATGAGGGCTTTAAAGGAGTTGTAGCCGTATTTGTCTTCGGCCTCCCGGAATTCCTTCTCGGATAACAGCTGCTTTTTGACCAGGCCCGTATCCCGGGGATCCAGTACCACATAGCAGGCGAAGTAGATGATCTTCTCCAGGGATCTTGGGCTCATATCCAGTATCAGCCCCATCCTGGACGGGATTCCCTTAAAGTACCAGATGTGCGAGACGGGAGCTGCCAGCTCGATGTGGCCCATTCGTTCCCGCCGGACCTTGGCTTTGGTGACTTCAACGCCGCAGCGGTCGCAGACGATCCCCTTATAGCGGACCCGCTTGTACTTTCCGCAGTGGCACTCCCAGTCCTTCATGGGCCCGAAGATCCGCTCGCAGAACAGACCATCCCGTTCGGGTTTCAGGGTCCGGTAATTTATAGTTTCAGGCTTCTTGACTTCGCCCCGGGACCATTCTCTGATCTGGTCCGGGGATGCCAAGCCAATTTGCAATGCATCAAAATAATTTAATTCTACCAAGGGTACGCCTCCCTATTCATCGATTTCGTCGTCGGCAACTGCGATGTCTTCTTCTTCTTCCTCAAATAGGACATCCTCATCTTCTATAATCATGCTTTCCTTGATCAAAACCTCATCATCCAGGTTGTCCACTCGTCTTGAAAGCTCGGGAGCATATTCCGGTACCACATCGTCATCGATATAGTCCTTCAGCTGGATCTCCTGATGTTCATCGTTTAAGACCTTGACATTGAGACAAAGGGCTTGCAGCTCCTTGATCAGGACCTTGAAGGATTCGGGGATGCCCGGCATGGGGATGTTTTCGCCCTTGACGATGGCTTCATAGGTTTTGACTCTGCCGACGACATCATCGGATTTCACGGTGAGGATCTCCTGGAGGGTATGGGCGGAGCCGTAGGCTTCCAGTGCCCAAACTTCCATTTCCCCGAACCGCTGGCCGCCGAACTGGGCTTTACCGCCCAATGGCTGCTGGGTGACCAGGGAGTAGGGACCGGTGGATCTGGCATGGATCTTGTCGTCCACCAAGTGAGCCAGTTTCAGGATATACATATACCCGACGGTGACCGGGTTATCAAAGGCTTCTCCCGTCCGTCCATCATAGAGGATGGTTTTGCCATCCCTCCGGTATCCGGCGTCTTCCAACAGTTCTTCAATGTTTTCAAAGGTGGCGCCGTCAAATACCGGAGTGGCCACATGCCAGCCTAATTTACTGGCAGCCCAGCCTAAATGGACTTCCAGGACCTG
>CAZOTM010000348.1:0-2383 GCA_964582675.1 uncultured Clostridiaceae bacterium | reverse complement strand
ACCAGAAGGTCCTTCAGTCCGTCATTCGTGATATCTTCTTCGCAAGCCAGGATGATCTCCCTGGCTGGAAATTCTCCCATGAAATGCTGCAGGGCTTTATTATCACTGGCGACCATGGTTGCATTAGCCTTTCCTTCAAGCCAGGTCTCCTGCTTCTGAAGCTCCCTCTCAGTAATATCATTGAGATACTGTTTGGCAAAAAAAGCCAGGACCAAAACGACAATTATGGAGAGGGTACCTTTGTATAATCTTTTTTTGATTTTTAACACTCTCCCTACACCGCCAGACTGGTTCTTTCGCCTTGTAACATCTTAACCAGGGCATAAATCGAATATGCTACTAAAATTCCTGTGCAAATGAATTCAAGCCAGGCTGGTGCTATCACCAGGAGCTTATTGGCGGTAGCTACGGTTCGGGAAGTGGCGTTATAGTCCATGACAGGCTTAAAACCTGGCATCAGCAGCCGATTGGTGATGTATCCGGCAAGATTGGACAACAGGGTCAATGTCACCAGGAAGATCAACATAGCCCTCTTGCCAATGGTTTTGAAAATTGTCAACAATTCCGGAATGTTTGTCGCCGCTCCCGCCATAAGGAAGGTGATGGCAACTCCGGGAGCAGCTCCGCTGGCAACAAGGGCTGCCACCAAAGGGATATGGCCTACGGCACATACGTACATCAATGCCGCAACAACGGTGACTCCAAACAGGGAAATAAACCCCGGGTTACCCAAATATTCCCGTATGGCCGTCTGCGGGACGATATTAAAAATCAGCCCGGCAATCAGCAGCCCTGACACTGCATACTTGGATACGGTAACAGCCAGCTCAGTGTATGACCACTTAAGTCCGGACTTGATCCTCTCCAGGTGTGTCGACTCTTCCATAATCAGTGTCTTTCTCTTTTCATCTCCGTTGTTATCCACAATATGCAGCTCTTTCCCGGCAAATTTGTTGCCAAGAATCCCTACGATCACAGGTACTGTAAGCCCCACGATGATATTAATGATCGCGATCTCCTTGCCTAACAGACCCCAGGTCAGGATGATCGCCACAGGATTCAGCACCGGGGTGGACGTCATGAACGCCAGGGTAGGACCCAGATAGGCACCGGAATAGTATAGACTGATTCCCAGTGGGGTGCTGCCGCAGCTGCAGATTGGAATGCAGGTTCCCGATAGGGTTGTCCAGATAATGCCGGAGATTTTCGTACTGGCGATACTGCTGCGCCGCATTCTCTCCGGACTCAGGTACTCATGAAGTATCCCTGCGATCCCAAAGCTGACGACCATCCAGACCGACGCGCTATTGAGCATATTGATGGAAGAAGAAACAACACCGGTCAAAAACTTAAAAAACTCAGTCATCAATTAGTCAGTGCCTCCTCAAATGCTTTCCTGATAGCTTCTTTGCTCAGTTTGGAAATGGCTTTGGCTTCATTAATTATTAAAATACTTTTAGTGGTGGAGCCATATTTCTTGATATAATCGAAATCCTGGCCAATCTTATAAATTTTCACATTTACCCTGCCATCATATTGCTCTCCGAGAGATTTCACGAACTCTCCAAATACTTCACATCACGTGCATGCACTGATGTACTCGATACAAGGCTTATCCATCGCAATCCCTCCTTTTCCTGTCCTTCAACGAAAGTAACTTAAGAAACTAAATTCATAAATATTGAAATGTCATAACGAATTTTTAAGTCGGGTAAACCAAGGTATTTTCTTTATGGAATTCCATTCGCTCATTATTCAACCCTGTTTTCCCCAAACCTTTTTATCTATAAAAATCCAGTGGCCCAGTTAAGGTAACCTTTTCAAATTTTCAGCAATGTCATTATAGCTTGCTCTCCAGGGAGAACAGCATTTTAGCCACAGCCAGGGCCTCTTCGCCATCCAGGCAAAAAATCTGGCTCTCATCGGTGCCCATTTCCTCATTCCAGAGGTCGTAGCATTTCTTCGTACAGAAGAAGTTCATAAAGTTTCAGCAGCTGCCTGCCCAGTTGTCGCTGTTCTTCAGGTCAACATGCAAAACCCTCAGTGACTCCGGCGCCAACTGGCTGATTTTGAAGGCTTCGATCTCCACATGGATCGATTCCCCACATTGAGTGCATTGGGAATTGATGGACACATCCTGTTGAAAAGTAAACGCAGTGCCCATAGAATCGACGGCACACATGGAAAAAAATTGCCGCCCATCCGCCAAGGTCACCTGGTGATTGGTGGGCAGTGCTGATACCGGGTACAAAAAATTTATGCTGCCTGATTCATCTCTAACCACTGCATTTTTTTCGGCCAGTTTGTTTAAAATATCATGTATATTAATTGCTTCTGCCGGCCCATTTTGTCGTCCAATTGACTTACCATTTTATTCCGAAAT
>CAZOTM010000347.1:0-2389 GCA_964582675.1 uncultured Clostridiaceae bacterium | reverse complement strand
CGCTGAAATTCATTAATAAAAGGTCAGCTGGAAATGCCCTTGTTTCGAATCGTTTGCCTATTTACAGGGCAGGACATATTGTTCTACAATATATTTAGATTGTAAAACACTAATCCGCCGCAGATACCACCGGCGCAAACCACTAATGTACCGCGAGGCAGTTATGAATAACAAAAATCTCAGTTCCCTGTTAAATCTGGTTTTAATCATGCTCTCAGCCATTGGCGCCATCTTTTACTTCCTGATCGTTCCCATCCTGGGCAGTGATTTGGCCCGCCGGAATCCTGCCTATGCCGGAGCCTTCTGGCCGTGGCTTATCCTGATTTGGATCACCGGGGCAGCCTACTACTATGTTCTCTATCAGGGGTACATCATCTTCAAGGAAATCGGCCAGGACAACTCTTTCTCGAAAACCAATACTGACGCCTTAAGGCGAATCTCCCGCTGCGCCTTGATCACCTCCATCCTGTTTTTTGGGGGCAACATCATTTATATGCTCCTGGGATTAAACCACATTTCCCTGTTTCTGCTTTCCCTGGCGGTCACTGCCTTGGGGATCACTCTGACGGTATTCGCCTCCTCATTGTCCCAGCTGGTCATTAAAGCCCGGGAATTGAAGGAAGCCAATGACCTGACCATATAGGTGGCGAGATGGCGATCATAATCAATCTCGATGTTGAACTGGCGAAAAAGAAAATGAGTGTAACGGAGCTGTCCGAACGGATCGGGATCACCATGGCCAATGTATCGATTCTTAAGAACGGCCGGGCGAAGGCAATCAAGTTCACGACCCTGGAAAAAATATGTGAAGTCCTGCAATGCCAGCCGGGAGACATTCTGGAGTACCGGCCGGATCAACCGGCCAATCCCTAAGGGCCCACCATCTGGCAGGACGAGGTATGGCCAGGTCTTAAACCGGTATAGAAGGTTCGGCTTTCGTCCGGACACGATGGAAGCTTGGGAGAAATTGATAAGATCCGAACAATAACATGTTCGCGATGGATTACATAAGATTGAATGAAAACCGAGAGGAAACAGTTATGGAGACTAAGAACCAAATGATTGAAACCCAGTTAGCCCACCGGACGATCCGGGAATTCAAGGCGGAGCCCCTGGACAAGACCGTACTGGACACCTTATTTGAAGCAGGGCGGAGGACGGCAACTTCCACCGGATTACAGGCTTCGTCCATCATCCGGATAACCTCCCCCGAAGTCAAACAGGGATTGGCGGAGATTTGCCGGCAGGAATATGTGGCCCGGGTCCCTGAGCTGCTGGTCTTCATCGCAGATCAGTACCGCAACCGCCGCATTGCAATGGAACAGGGGGAAAGCGGCCGCCATGCCGGTGATATGGACCGGTTTTTCCAGGGTTTCACCGATGCCTGTCTCATGGCTCAAAATATGACCAATGCTGCCGAGGCCATGGGCCTGGGGGCAGTCTATTTCGGATCCATCCTCAATGATCCGGAGGCCACGGTAAAGCTGTTGGGTCTGCCACCATTCACTTTTCCGGTGGTTGGCATGGGGATCGGGATCCCCAATGAGGATCCCCAGATCAAACCGAAAATGTCAATGGAGCTGCGGGTGTTTGAAAACAGCTATGAAACATATGACGGGAAATACCTGGAAATGCTCACCGACTATGATGGGGAAATGGAGGCTTACTACGATCTGAGAGCCACCAACCGGCGATCTGATTCCTTTACCCGGCAGGTTGCCGCCAAGCTCTCCCACAGTATCCCGGCACGAGCCGCCATTATGAATACCATTGTTGCCCAGGGGTTTGATTTAAAGCTCAAAGGGGTAAAATAAGATGATGATCGCCAGGTTCATTAAATCGGAACCTGGCAGTCAGGTTTGTTAAATTGGGAAATAAGGGTTGAATAAATAAATTTGAAGTAATTGAGGTAATTGAGGAAATGAAACAGACCAATACGAACTATGACAATGATTCCAGCAACGGCAAACGGAAGCTCATCGCCCGCCTGGCGGCACTGGTCCTGGTGATCGCCCTGGGGTCGAGCATCGTTGCATCCTGTGCCAGTGCATTCTTTTAATCGGGTTCGCCGGGGTGGTGATCTCTCCCCCTGAAAGCAAAAACCGGGCAATTTAAGCAGCCTCTTTGGGGCTGCCTTTCTTTGTGAGGCGGTTTTCCAAGCTTTGGGAGTGACCAATGTAAGATCAACTTGGACCGCCGGGAACCCTTACCGTGGATTTGTCCTGGATCGGTATCGCAGCGACAGGGGGTGTCCAGGTATGGCAGGGGAGTCATACCTGGTTCCCAGGGGGAGGATTGCCCCTTGCTTTCCCGTGGGGCAGGTATTAAAATAAAAAGTCCAGTGGACTGGGGAGGTGGATGATGGATCAGGCAAAAAACCAGGAGTTAA
>CAZOTM010000346.1:0-2400 GCA_964582675.1 uncultured Clostridiaceae bacterium | reverse complement strand
GATCATGGAGTCCATTGAAAGATCCGTGACAGCAATGGGGGAGGGCTTATTTATAGATACCGCCCCCGTCGACCGGATCCGGCAGCTGCCGCTGAAAAGCCTGGCGGTTTTTAAAGCAACGGATGGGCGGCCCTTTGATCCCTGGAAGATCAACCTCATAAAAACCGGAGAGGGGCCATGGATGTATGAGTACCTCCTATCTGCCGGGGTTTATCCGGAAATGATGACCTCCGGCAGCGTCCTCCTCATGCTGAGTCCTTATAACCGGTTGGAGGAGCTGGCCTATTTGGAAGAAGTTCTCTTAAAGCTCGATGGAGCCTTCTTGAGGCGGGATGAAGAGGCGGGGGACAGCGCCGCCGGAGCCTCTTTGGCAAAGACCCTGGGGGTGGGCGGGGCGGATCTTTCGCCCCTTCGTCCGGAGAAGCGCTGTGAAATGCATGAGGCAGCCGACATGGCCTTTGAACATGTGGAACTGAGCCGGTGCGAGGGCCGGGTCAGCTCGGAAATGCTGATCCCCTATCCTCCGGGAGTCCCCTTGATCGTTCCCGGCGAAATTATCAGCAGGGAAGTCATAAATGGGATAAAATGGTATATAGAAAACGGGATTCCCGTCCAGGGAATCATGGACGGAAAAATTCCGGTGCTGCAAGGAGACGAAACATGGGAAAGCTGATCGCCATTGAAGGCGTCGACGGGTCCGGCAAGGAGACCCAGACAGCGCTGCTGTATGATCGACTGTTGGAGGAAGGTCTGGATGTTATGAAGCGGGGCTATCCCAATTATGACAGTGAAGCCTCCGCTTTGGTCAAAATGTATCTCATGGGTAAATTCGGGGATGATCCCAAGTCCGTCAATGCCTACATCGCTTCGACCTTTTTTGCCGGGGACCGCTATGCCGATTTCATGACGGTCTGGAAGGGCCATTACGAAGGCGGCGGGATCGTTCTGGTGGACCGCTACACGACGGCCAATATGATCCACCAGGCCGGCAAGATCAAGGACCCGGCGGAGCGGGACCGGTTTTTAAACTGGCTGTATGATTTCGAGTTCAAGCTCTATGGGATCCCGGTCCCCGACCTGGTGTTCTTTTTGGATGTCCCCAGCCAGTTTCAGCAGGCCATCACCGCCGGCCGGAAAAATAAAATCACCGGGGGGACCGTCCAGGACATCCACGAAAAAAGCCCGGAGCATTTACAGGAATCCTATGCGGCGGCTTCCTATGTGGCTGAAAAATACGGCTGGCAGAAGATCCAATGCGTCAGGGACGGGAAAATGCGCTCCATTGAGTCCATCAATGATGAGATATTCGACAAAGTGTCGGCTTTGCTGCACTTAGCCAGAATCGATTGAACCTGAAAAACAACCTGAAAAACTGCCTATTGACAGGCGTGGATTAAAGAGATATATTTGTCATATAAAGAGACAAATATATCTCTATTATTTCGGAGCGTTTTATGGATGAATTTGTATGCCATATCAAAAAATACAGAATCATGAAAAGCCTGACCCAGGAAGAACTTGCAAGGCTGGTCCACGTCCGGCGGGAAACCATAATGAGGCTGGAGGGGGGACGGTACAATCCTTCCTTAAAGCTGGCCATTACCATATCCAGGGTGTTGGAGGTCCCGATCCACATACTGTTTATTTTTCCGGAAAATGATGAATAATCTTCCCTGGAAGGATAAACCGGGCTGGCGTAAGCTATAATTAATTAAGGACTAAAAATACTAAAATAACGGATGAATTTCCTTTAGGAGGAAAAATCATGAAACTTATAATCGCCGTGGTAAATGATGAAGATGCTGTGGATTTGATCGATCTGCTCAACGAAAAACAGTATCGGGTAACAAAACTGGCAACCACCGGAGGCTTTTTAAAATCCGGCAATACGACATTGATGATCGGTACCGAGGATGAGAATGTCCCCGAGGTTTTAAAAATCATCGAGGACACCTGCCGGGCCAGGCATCAGATCATCTCCAATCCCTCCCCCCTGTCCACCACCACTGGGGTCTATGTACCCTATCCGGTGGAGATCGAGGTTGGAGGCGCAACGATCTTTGTAGTCGAAGTATCCCAGTTCATAAGGGTATAGGTAACTTGCGTTGATCGGATTTAGTAAAATCACCGAAAGTCTTCGAGAGGCCGCCGCTACCGGCCGGCTCAATCACTCCCATATCCTCCTGGGACCCGACGGGATCGGCAAATCCCCCCTGGCTGAGAAACTGGCCGTCCTGATTTTGGATCCGAAGGGTGCAAAGCACAGGACCGGCTTTGTTGATATCCTTCATATCCGTCTGTCCGGCAATTCCATCGGCGTTGATGAGATCAGAAAGCTGATCGGTGAAGCCAACATCAAGCCCTTTGAGGGGGACCGCAAGGTCATCGTCATCCACAAGG
>CAZOTM010000345.1:0-2400 GCA_964582675.1 uncultured Clostridiaceae bacterium | reverse complement strand
ATTTTCCGCCCTTGGCGATTGGTTCGTTTTTCCAGGAGATCCGGAACAGGTTCAGGGGATCCACATCCCACATGCCAACTTCTGCCAGTTTTTCCTTGATCTTCGCCGGGATTTTCTCCGGGTTCCTCATCATTTCAAAGGTTGGGATGATGATGTTGTTTGCCTTGGCTTTCTGGATATTTTTTTCCAAATTTTCCTGATTAATGGTTAAGTCCAGCATTTTGTTCTCCTTTATCTATGGCCCGTTGGCCTGAATTGAGCCCCGGAGGATAGGAAAGCCTATGGACCGGAGTGATTTGCGGTGTTGTCTGATGTAAGCCGGGTAACGCCAGTTTAAGCCGGGTTACGCCGGTGTAAGCCGGTCTTATTTTCCCTGAAGCTTGTTGTCCATATAGATGGTGGGGAGTGCCGAATAGATGGCGGCACATTTCACCAGGTCATCCTTCCAGGTCTTTTCATTGGGGGCATGGGCTTCTTCTTCCCGGCCCGGTCCCAAGCCGATGCAGGGGATGCCTTCCCGGCCCATGATGGCTACTCCGTTGGTGGAGAAAGTCCATTTGTCGATCTTCGGCTCACCGTACATCCCGCGGAAGGATTCCGCCATGGCTACAACCTCCGGATCAGCCTCCTGACGGACCCAGGTGGGGAAATAGCAGTCCGTCGGATAAACCAGACCCGTCCAGGACGGCCGCTCGTAGGTATACATGGAGACCTTGGCCCCATACCGCTTGACCGCTGGCAGATCTTCGATCTCCTTTAAGGCGCTCAGGTAGGTCTCGCCGTTGGTCAGTCTCCGGTCCAGGGAGATGGAGCAGGAGTCCGCCACTGCGCAGCGGGATGGTGAGGTGAAGTAGATCTGGGAGGCGGTGATGGTGCCCTTGCCGAGGAATTCATCATAGGCCAGTTTGCCGTTGAGGTCCCGGACTTCCTGGAGGATGTCCGCCATTTTGTAGATGGCGTTGTCGCCCCGCTCCGGCGCTGAGCCATGGCTGGCCCGGCCGTATACGTCCACCCGGATCTCCATCCGTCCCCGGTGTCCCCGGTAGATGTTGCCGTTGGTGGGTTCGGTGGACACGACAAATTCCGGCCGGATCCTGTCCTCGTTGATGATATACTGCCAGCACAAGCCGTCGCAATCTTCCTCCTGGACGGTTCCCGTCACCAACACCTTATACTCATCGGACAGCATGCCCAAATCCTTCATGATTTTGGCCCCGTAAACGGCGGACACAATGCCCCCCAGCTGGTCGGAGGTGCCCCGGCCCCAGATGTTGACCTCGTCTTCCGCTCCCTCGAAGGGATCAACAGTCCAGTCTTCGATGTTGCCGATGCCGACACAGTCGATGTGGGCGTCATAGGCAATGATGGTCTTCCCCGTGCCCATATAGCCAAGGATGTTGCCCATGGGATCCACCAGGGTTTCATCAAAGCCGAGTTTTTCCATTTCCGCCTTGATCCGGACGACCTTCTCCTTTTCCTCGCAGGATTCCCCGTGGGCCTTCACCAGATCCCGCAGGAACCTGGTCATGTCATCCCGGTAACCTTCTGCCGCTTCCCTGATTTTCGTATAGTCCAGCTCGCTCTTTTTCATTATTTCCCTTCCCTTGTCATAAAGTAGTTGTTTGTATTGCCGTAAATTGCTTGTCTGCTTTGATCCATCGATTATTTTATTCAACACCCGTTGGCTGATGGGACGGCGGCCCCACCGGATCAGGGTTTAGTCGTATCTGGAGAATTCCCCTTTCCAGACGATGTCCCGATACCGCTGTGGATCCGTGTCCCCTTCGGTGGAGAATACCAGGACCCGGGAATTTTCATCCAGTCCCAGCTTCTGCCGGATGTCTTCAAGCTCCGGGTCGGTCATCAGGTTGAACAGAGCCCCCGTCGGCGGTGCCCCGGATTCGCCGGAGATGATCCGGTCATCTCCCTGGAGGGGGTTGCCCAATATCCTCATGCCGTCGCCGGAAACGTAGTCGGGCAGGGACAGGTAGGCTGAGGACCAATTTTTCATGATCTCAAAGCTGATGGGGCTGGGTTCGCCGCAGGCTAAACCGACCATGATGGTCCGCATGTCCCCGGAGATGTTGACCAAAGTCTTCTGGGCAGCCGACTGGTAGTAACAGTTGGCCTCATCCGGCTCGACGATGATGGTGAAAGGACAGTCCTTGCCGTAACCCGCCGCAAAGAAGCCCTGGCAGGCTCCGGCCATGGAACCAACGCCGGCCTGGAGGAAGATGTGGGTGGGTTCTGGCAGCCCGTCCGCCCGGATCTGTTCTAAAGCTTCCAGGGCCATGATGCCGTAGCCCTGCATGATATAAACCGGGATCTCCGTATAGCCTTCCCATGCAGTATCCTGGATGATGACCCCATTGTTTTTCACGGCCATTTCACTGGCGTAGC
>CAZOTM010000344.1:0-2417 GCA_964582675.1 uncultured Clostridiaceae bacterium | reverse complement strand
GATATCTGGAGGTCTCATACTCCATGGCAGAGGCCTCCGGGTGCATGTGCAGATACCGCCGTTGCTCCCTGAGCCAGGGGATCATCGCCTGACTCAGCTGCTTGATCTTTTCATTCATTTCCTTTGTCCTCCTGATTGGTTTACCCTAATTATATACTACCCGGGAAAATATCCAACCAGGGGCAATGCCCAGGCAGGCAATGTCCAACTCGTAAAAGCCTCCCAGCGGGGAGCGGGTCTAAAGAATCCGGCAGGGGGGCCACCCGGATATTTATACAGGGAGATCCCGGCAACCCGAGGGGCGGTCCCCCCTTCGCCCAGCCCATCGCCAAGCCCCCATCGGCCGCCGGGATGATTGTTAATCAGGGAAATAATTGCTATAATTATTCAAATCTATGTTATAAGCAATCATCGCATGGAGGAATGATCATGAGTGAAACCACCGCCAAAAAAGGCGGCTTGCTCGCCTGGATCGAGAAAACCGGGAATAAGCTGCCCCACCCCTTCTTTTTGTTTGTTTACCTGTCCATTTTCGTCGTCGCCTTATCCTTCGTCCTCGCCCTGGTCACCAGCGGCACCGTGAATCCCACCAATGGCGAAACGGTTGTCATCAAGTCCCTGTTGAGCCGGGAAGGTGTCGCCTACATGCTGACCTCCGCCGTGACCAACTTCACCGGCTTCGCCCCCCTGGGACTGGTTTTGACCATGTCCATGGGCATCGGACTGGCCGAAGATGTCGGTTTGATCCAGGCCTTTATGAAAAAGTCCATTGCCGGCGCCCCTGATTTCCTCCTGGTGTTCATCGTCGCCGTGGTGGGGGTTTGTGCCAACATCGCCTCCGATGCCGGCCAGGTCATTGTTCCGGCCATTGCCGGGACCATGTTCTACTCCCTGGGCAAAAATCCCCTGATCGGTATTGCTTTGGGCTACGCCGCAGCCACCGCCGGATTTACGGCCAACCTTTTCCCCACCGGCACGGATGCCCTCCTGGGGGGTATCACCAACAGCGCCGTGGGCAAAGTCGGCGCACCGGAAATCAATATCCTGGCCAACTACTTCTTCATGGTCGCTTCCACCCTGGTCATCGGGTTGACCTTGACCGTCGTCACCACCAAGCTGATTGAGCCAAGAATGGGCAAATATATCCCCGAGGACGGGATCAAGCCCGCCGTCACGGACAAAGACCTGACCGATCTGGAAAAGGCCGGGTTAAAAGTGGCCGGCAGAAATCTCCTGGTGGCGCTCCTGCTCCTGGTGGTCGCCGCCGTTCCGCAAAACAGCTTTTTGCGAAACGCCAAAACCGGCTCCCTGGTGGACAAAGCTCCCTTATTCCAGGGGATCATTCCCATTATCCTCATCCTGTTCTTAATAGCGGCCATCCCCTATGGAAAAAAAGTCGGCAAGATTACGAAAAACGACGACATTATCAATCTGTTTAGCCGAGCCCTCAAAAACATGTCCGGTTTCATCGTCCTGGCCTTCATCATGGGCCAGTTCATCTCCTATTTTAACTGGACCAACATGGGGCTGTACCTGGCCATCTCCGGCGCCAACTTCCTGAAAAGCACCGGCTTCGTCGGCATTCCCCTCTTCGTGGCCTTTATCCTCATCACCTTCATCCTGGATATGTTCCTGGGTTCAGGCTCCGCCAAGTGGGCCATCATGGCCCCCATTTTCATCCCCATGTTCTTCCTCCTGGGCTATTCACCAGCCTGGGCTCAGCTGTTATACCGGATCGGCGACTCGCCGGCCAATGCCCTGACCCCATTGTCAGCCTACCTGGTCATGGTCATTGAATACATGCGGGAGTACGACAAAAAAGCCGGGGTCGGCACGGTAATGGCCTTGATGACACCCTATGCCATGGTGTCCCTGGGCGTCTGGATCCTTATGATGATCGCCTGGTTCCTCCTGAACCTGCCCCTGGGCATCGGTGCTTTCATCCATATATAGGACAAGGCTCCGATAAACTGTCCCCGTTTCCGTCCTTGGGGAAGATCGCCCAAACCCATGCAATTAAGAGCGCAAGACTGCCGGTTACCTCAGAGGGTGGCCGGCAGTCTTGCGCTGCTTTTCAATTCCAATTCCGATTACGATTCCAAATCCGATTCCAATTCCGATTATAATTCTTTTCGGGTATTCCTGGTTCATCCGCAGGAATCTGGCCTTAAGATGATTGGTTTTTGTCTGTCCGCCTCAGGCGGCGGATCCGCTTTACACCCTTCCAATAAAATAATATCATACACCTATTGAACCAAGAAAGGGAACGATTATGATGAAAAAAGTATTGCCCCTGTTTCTGCCGGTGGTCTTGACCCTTTCCGGCTGCCTGGCTGGCGGAACGGTTAATTCACCAGATGGAGCTGGCCCGGTCTGGGCAGACAGCACCAGGGTGAAAATCATCACCGGGACGGATC
>CAZOTM010000343.1:0-2429 GCA_964582675.1 uncultured Clostridiaceae bacterium | reverse complement strand
AGTTTGAGCGGATCGCCGCCCATTATGACACCCCGGAAAGAATCCGGATCGCCCGTGTTATTACCGAGGCCATTAAAAGTAATGCCGGCATCACCGCCGGTAAAACGGCCATTGACTTTGGCTGCGGGACGGGCCTCATTGGCATGGACCTTCACAATCAATATGGATCCATGGTGTTTTTGGACACCTCAACGCAGATGCTCCAAATTGTCGAAGACAAGCTCCGGCTGGTCGACGCCAAAAATGCCGTCACCCTGTGCGTTGATTGGGAAACCGCCGACCCAGGCGGACTTTGTGCCGATCATATTTTCGCCGTTCAGGTCCTCCTCCACATCCCTCAAATCGAGCCCCTCCTGCAAAGGCTCTACGATGCCCTGAATCCGGATGGGGAACTCTTCCTGGTTGATTTTGACAAAAATGAGCACGTCCAGTCCGATTTGGTCCATAACGGGTTTGATCAGACGGCATTAAAAGACTGCCTGGGGAAAATCGGCTTCACAGACCTCCACAGCTGGACCGTTTATGAGGGAATCGGCCTGTTCATGGGCCAGGATGCTTCCCTCTTCATGCTCCACGCCAAAAAACCGGGGACTCCCTGAAGAGTCCCCGGTTTTATTGAAGATGCCAACCTGCCATGGGCGTTTCCTCCCAGGCCGGTTTAGCCAGATCGTCCGCCAGTGCCTGCACTTCTCGGGTCATTGGCTGGCTTCTTTGGGACTTATTTTTTTGCCCACCCGGTAGCTTTTCCCGTTGGTTTTCATCTGCCGTTTTTCATTGTTCTTGATGATCAGACCGGCAATCACCAAGCCAAGGCTCCCCAATCCCACGGATGCTAAATTGCGGTTTTGGATATTGGGCAGGAACTGGCCGATGGCCATAAAGCCTGCCATGAACAGGAAGTAGAGGCCGTAAGCCAAAGAGCTGTTTTTAAGCCCCGGCTTGCCAACGGCGCTGATTTCCACTTGATTGCCCACCTGGACATCCGCCGCGACCTCAGTCTGGATATATTGACGGAAAGCTTTGCAGCCCGCTGAACAATTTCGGCAATTATCCCCGCAGGGCAGGACTTTTTTCACCAAAATCGTAGCTGTTTCCCCGTCTTTTTTTTCAACTTTTCCAATATACATTGATTCAATCATCCTTTCCCGGGATTCCCTTTTTAGGACCGACGAGCTTTCCCCATGTCCGCCCGTCAATGTGACATGTGGTCCCAACCATGAGGATTGATACTCCATGGTTTTTCTGATGTTCTATCCAATGGTTTCCCTGTTGGCTGGCCTCATGGGTTATCTTATCTACCTCACATTATAGTGGATTTTCTAAATGGAGTCATTCTCAATGCCTCAACAACTGACCATAATTCCCTGGTCATCCCTGGTTAATGACAGCTATGGGATCGGCGTGCCGTGATGGATCCCATGGCGTTTCCTATGGCGGATAATACCAAGCAGGGTATCAATCCCTCCCTTTGACCGCCGGTTTCCAAAATATTTTTTGTTTTATGCCTTAATTCGTTCCGCTGATACCGCACTGCGGCATGAAAACCTCATATTTCCTGATATTCAGCTGATCAGTCCGGACTATAAAAACGCCCTCAAATCGTTCTCATTTCACATACCCATAATTTTCTGTTGTCATTTGTCAGACTTTTTGATATATATTCGGTATCCATTGTGACAAGTTCAATATTTGTAATTATTTTATGCCATATTGATTTGTCCGGTGCCTTGTTCTATACTCATGAACAATGAATATGTATAAATCGCCCCGATCAAGCATTTATTCTTTCAGGACAGCAAAATCAAATTACACCGGACAGTGGCTGCGCAAATCAGTAGGCTTACTGCCATCAGGAATGGAAAGAGGGGAAACTTATGAAACTAACCAATGATTATTTATTATCCGTCTATGCTCAGGCTCAAAAGCGTGATCCCAATAAAGCCGAATTTCTTCAAGCCGTCACCGAGATGCTGATTTCCCTGGAACCAGTCATTGAACGGGAACCGGAATGGATCAAAACCGGAGTCATCGAGCGGATGATCGAACCGGAACGGTTTGTACAATTCCGGGTGCCGTGGGTGGACGACAACGGGGATGTCCAGGTCAACCGGGGCTATCGGGTCCAATTCAACTCGGCCATCGGTCCCTATAAGGGAGGCTTGCGCTTCCATTCGTCGGTGAACTCCTCGGTCATTAAATTTTTAGGCTTTGAGCAGATCTTCAAGAACAGCCTGACCATGCTCCCCTTAGGCGGCGGCAAGGGCGGAGCGGATTTCAACCCCCACGGCAAAAGCGATATGGAAGTCATGCGCTTCTGTCAGAGCTATATGAGTGAACTATTCCGCCATATCGGTGCGGTCACTGATGTACCGGCTGGAGATATCGGCGTCGGCAGCCGGGAAATTGGCTATCTGTACGGACAGTACAAA
>CAZOTM010000342.1:0-2434 GCA_964582675.1 uncultured Clostridiaceae bacterium | reverse complement strand
TGACTTGATTAATAATAAGTTTTTTTAACAAAATCTTACTATAAATATACACTTTTATAATCCCTTTGTGAAGTAACTCGTTTTATTGCATCTGGACACAAAACAGGCTGAGGCGGGCCGGTGGGGCAGCCAGCCGCTCAATCGGCGGCGACGCCAGGGCGGGTCGATGGAGACCCCTTTGCATAAAGTGTCATTGCTGACGAAGAGACAGCCCTTGCCGATTTAACCGGTCTGCAGCTGCATTTCCGCTCCTGGCAGATCCTTCCGGTGAATGATCAGAGCTTCAGTTTGAGAATGATATCCTTGCCCGCCGTCACAGCTTTGGCTGTAGTTTTTTCGAATTTTTTAAAGGATTGGGGAAAGGTTACAATGACTGGGGTGATCAAATCAAAGCCCTGCCTGGTCAAATCCGCCAGGTCGACTTTGACGATTGCGTCCCCCGCCTTCACGAAATCACCCTGGGTTTTTAAAAGGGTGAAGCCTGCCCCTTCCGTTTTGACCGTATCGATGCCGATGTGGACCAGGATCTCCACACCGTCCCTGGTTTTGACCCCATAGGCGTGGCCCGTGGGGAAGAGCATGATGAGTTCTCCGTCGCAGGGTGAACCGAACAGCGGTTCAGCAGGGATCACCGCGATCCCGTCTCCGAGCATTCGTTCTGAAAATACGGGATCCCCCACCTTCGACAAATCTACGGTGGCGCCGGAAACCGGGGAAAAGACTTTGATGTCTCTATTAAAAAAATCAAACATACAATTACTCCGTTTATTTTTAATAATCATTATGGATTATGATAGTCGCTTTCCAGGATGAAATAAACACTTTCCTGAAAAAATGACCGGGCTGAGCAGGCCTGGCTTTGTAAACCCACTTCCCGGTAAGCCTTACTTCACAAACCTACTCCCCAATCAGCCTGGTTCGCAGCGTCCGTCAAACCGAATCCTCTGGTGTAAAAGCCTTGCCGATGAACTGGCAAGGCTTTTATGGCGGCGATGTACTTGAATAGTTTCCATCGCCATGAAGAGGATCTTTGATATTCTTTCCTGGTCCTTCTAAGAAGTCTCACAGGAACGGGACCATCAAAGGAACGGGACCAGAGTGGACCGCTGCCGTCACTGGACTTGGATCTGCCCCATCATCCCGTTGTCCTCATGCTCCAGGATGTGACAGTGGTACATGAAGATACCTGGTTTGGTGAAGTTGAGGAGAATTCGGACCTCTTCACCGGTATCCACAAAAATGGTGTCCTTCCAGCCCCTTTCCTGTATTGCCGGCGGTTTGCCGTTCCTTGACAGGATCCGGAAACTGACACCATGGACATGGAAGGGATGCCCGCCGGACATCATCATACCCTGGGCAGTGGTGATGACCCAGATTTCTGGCTCCATGAGGCTGACCTCCTCGTCGATCCGCTCCATATCAAAGGCTTTTCCATTGATCGTCCCGCTGATTCCCATGCTTTGCAGCACAAACTGCCGCTCTTTTACCGCCGATGCAGGATCGGGCGCTTCCATGGCTGCCAGTTTGTCGGGGACAGTGGAGTTAACGGTCGGATTCTTGGCGACCCTAAATTCTAAAACATTCCGGGAACCGGCCATCAGATAGATGGTTTGGCCCGCCCGGAGGGAAAAGTCGGCCACGATTTCGGCCCGTTCTCCCGGGGCCAGTCTTAGCTTCTCCATGGAACAGGCTTCTTCCAGGAGCCCCCCATCGGAGGCGATGATTTGGAAAGGGCTGCCGTCGCTCAAGGTAAAGCTGAAGTTTTGTGAATTTGAAGCGTTCAGCAGTCTCATTCTGAGCCGCTGGGCAGTGACTTCATAAAATGGTTCGATCACCCCGTTGACCAGCATGGTATCCCCGGGTACCACCCCCATCATATCCACCAGATAATCCAGGGTCCCATTGGGTTTGAAGTTGCGGTCCTGCATGATTAAGGGGATGTCGTCGACCCCGTATTCCTTCGGCAGCTGGAGGCTGTCGCTGACTTCATCCTCGATATAGATCAATCCGGCCAGTCCCTGGTATACCTGGTCGGAGGTGTTGCCCATCAGATGGGGATGGAACCATAAGGTGGCTGCCGGCTGATCCACCGTAAAGACGGGGGACCAGGTGGCCCCGGGTTGGATCCCATGATGGGGACCTCCATCATCCTCGCCATCCACAATCAGACCGTGCCAGTGGACGGTCGTCGCTTCCCTCAGTTCATTCTCCACATTGATGGTTACTTCTTCGCCCCGCTTGAGGCGGATGACCGGACCAAGGTAGGATCCGTTGTAGCCCAGAGTGGCGGCAGCCTTGCCCGGGAGGAAGGCTGTGGTTCCCTGCCCGGCGGTGATCTGGAAGGCGGCTTTGTCCGGTGCTGGGTCGCTGTCCTGGAGAAGGGCCGGGATCACCAGCCGGTTTTTGCTTTCCAGGGCCGGGGCAGGCGGCTTCC
>CAZOTM010000341.1:0-2445 GCA_964582675.1 uncultured Clostridiaceae bacterium | reverse complement strand
AAAGGCCCTTATAGGGCCTAGTCAAACCGCCGGCTAAGCCGGCGGTATTGATTTTATTCCCTGACCGAGTTACCCGTGATTGTTGTCATCTGCGGCTCGATGGGAAGCTCTCTCCTGCAGAATTAATGTAAAAATCAATATCAGCTCTGGGGAGTTTTTCCGGATTCCCATGAAAAAATCCACAGGTAAGCACCATGAATAATGGTCAGGGCTTTTTCCGAAAATCAGGGAATCCGGACCAGAGACTGGGCAGGTTTATAGAGTATTGGAGAACCCTCAGTTACAACAAGTGAAACCCCGTAAATTCGGGATAAGTTGTTTGTCAACACAAATATTTTGATGAATAATGCACATAAACTTGAGTAAATATGCAAAATGCGGGTGGATTGACAGGGGGGCGCGACTGACAATTTAATATTTTAAGAGTTTATTTCTGACAGATGATGAAAAACAGTGAATAATTTAAGGAATACATGGTGTGACTATCAATGGACAGAAATGTATAAATGTAATCAATTTCTACGAAGATTTACTATTCGGTAATTTTGATAAGGAAATTGCTCGTAATTAATTAGGTTAAACGAAGGTAGACGGCTCAAAATTAACGATTGCACAAGAATGACCAGGAAAGTGAATGCGTAATTTGCATATGCACGTTTACATGTTAAGAAATTATAAAGCTGATTTTGACATTTAAAATGCCCTATGCAATAATTATTTCATAGTAAAATCATTATTGTTTCAGGAAAGTGTCCTTCTCTGAAAGACACTTTTTTTAAATGGACTGGCTTTCAAAAAGGGGGTAAAAATGGCTAAGTATATCATTAAACGACTGATCATGAGCATTATCACCATATGGCTCATCATCACCCTGGTTTTCTTCCTGATGAGGTTGATGCCCGGAAGTCCTTTTACAAGTGAACGATCGATCCCGCCCCAGGTGCTTGCCAACATGAAGGCAAGATTCGGCATGGACAAGCCTTTGTTTGAGCAATACACCATGTATTTATCGGGCGTTGTCAAAGGTGACCTGGGTCCCATGATGAAGAAACCGGGCTTTACCGTTACGGAGAACATCGCTTACTTATTTCCGACCTCCGCTAAATTGGGCGGGGTTGCCGTGCTGCTGTCCGTCACCATCGGCATGGTGCTGGGCATTATTGCCGGGTTCAACCGGGGCAAATTCCTTGACCGCCTGGTCATGATCATCGCCACGGCAGGCATATCCATACCAAGTTTTGTACTGGCATCTCTCTTGCTCTTGTTCCTTGGGCTGAAGCTTAAGCTCCTGCCGATCATGGGCCTAAGTTCCTGGAAGAATTATGTGATGCCTGCCATGGCGCTGTCCGGGTATTCCATCGCTTTTATTGCCCGAATCACCAGGTCAAGACTTTTGGATGTCATCAAGTCTGACTATATCAGGACAGCCAGGGCAAAGGGCCTTAGCTCGATCCGGGTGATCACCGGGCACGCTCTGAAAAATACCCTTATACCGGTCGTAACCTATATCGGTCCTTTGATCGCCGGTATTCTCACCGGGTCCTTCGCCGTTGAAAAGATTTTTGCCATTCCCGGTTTGGGCCGTGAATTTGTCACCGCCATCAGCCAAAGGGACTATACCATGCTGCTTGGCGTCATCATCTTCTATGCCATATTCCTTATTTCCATCAACTTTGTGGTAGATATTCTCTACGTCGTCATCGACCCGAGAATTCAGATCGACGGATCGGAGGCGTAAAAATTGAGCAACCTATATGCAGATTATCAAAATATCGGAACCCTTAACCAGGACGCCTTCGACAAACTCATCGACAATAAACTGGATTCGGAGGAGATCTTAAGACCGCCGACCACCTATTGGCAGGATTCCTGGCGCCGGCTCAAAACCAACAAGCTGGCCCTGTTCAGCCTAATCTTTATCATCCTTGCCACCATTGCCTCCTTTTGGTTTCCGGAGAACTGGCGGTATGACATCAAGACCATCGACTGGGCAGCCATGAATGTCGCACCCAATGCGGACCATTTATTCGGCACAGATTTCTATGGCCGGGATATTTTTGTCCGGGTCATGTACGGGATGAACGTATCATTGATCATCGCGTTCACCGCCACCCTCTTGAATATTTTCATCGGGGTTTTATATGGCGGCATCGCCGGCTTTGTCGGCGGGGCAGTGGATTCCGTCATGATGAGGATCATCGATATCCTCTACTCAGTGCCCATGCAGATCTACGTCATTTTGATCATGGTGAGCCTGGGGGACAATAAGGCCTCCATCGGCACCATCGTCCTGGCCCTGGGAATTTCTTCCTGGCTGTCAATGGCCCGGATTGTCAGGGCTGAGACTCTGCAGCTGAAGTCAACGGAATTCGTTCTGGCGGCAAGGACTCTGGGAGCCAGCAGCTCCAGGATCCTGTTCCGGCACCTTCTGCCCAACGCCCTCAG
>CAZOTM010000340.1:0-2468 GCA_964582675.1 uncultured Clostridiaceae bacterium | reverse complement strand
ACATAGTCCATTTGGCTGCCTGCCAGAATCCCTGGGGTGATCCCATGATAATTGCTCTCCCCGCCTTCCGACACCACTTCCCCATGGACTACGCAAAGGTTGATCTTGGTCCCATCCACATCTTCGGAAAAATCCAATAAGCTCCGCTTGACATAGGTACTCTCAAAACCAGCCCCGTATACCACCGCAGCTTTGTCCGGGAGATCCACCCGTTCAAGATCCCCCTTAAAGATCTTCACATTGTCCGGCCAGTCCTTATCCAGATAGGGGGAATCCAGCCCCACATAGTCATGATTGCCCGGTGCAATGAACACCCGGGTGGGGATCTCCGCAAGATAAGCCTTCACGGAAGCTACCGTCTCGACGCCAACATTGGAGCCCTCAAACAAATCTCCGGCAATCAGGAGCACATCCACCGCCTCCTCCGCACACAGATTGGTGATTTTCCGAAAGGTCCCCAATAACTCGACTTTCCGTTCCCCAGCCCGCTCGGGAATCAGCGACCCGTCAGATCCCAGATGAAGATCAGCACAGTGCAGCAGTTTAATTTTGTTCATTGTCATTTCCTCCCTCATCCTTGATGGATGGCATATCCCGATAATTGATTCTTTCCCTCTGCCTCAGTTGCGCAGTCAGCTTTTTTCTAAAACCGCTGGTCCAGTTTGTGATGTTATGTAGCAACCGGTTGCCAGACCTCACTCCCTCACGTTCGTGGACTTAGATATTCCCTGTTTTGTCCTGCCAATTCCACCACTTCAGCTTTTCCGGATCATGGTGGGTTTCGGTGGCATAATACACGGCACACCGGAAAACATAGAGGACGCAGCGGTCAACCGCCTGGCCGGTTATTCCGCATAATCGTCCATAGAGGACTTCCGGATCCTGGTTCTTCAAATCGCTGATTTTGTGGATCCCGATCAGGTCTAAGGCGGCGGCCATTTTAGGACCCACTCCCGGTATCTTTTGAAGTTCCTTCATGCGTTTCATCTCCCGCTTTAAAATTATGACCTTAACCGTGCCGCTCCCTCTCAGGCTGCATTATTCGCCTTTTTGCCCGACTGGCTTTGAGGTGTCATAACCTAATTCATAGTAGGAATTGTTGTTGAATTCAAAGGTTTTGATCACATCCAATCCCAGCTTTTTCGTATGGGCTCGAAAGGATCGGGGATTGATCTGGTTGATGAAGGTGATCAGGATGGGGTAGCGTTTATTCATTTCCGCTCTGGAAAAATCAAACACTTTGGGCAGGACCTCGGATCCCCGGTATTCCTTCAGGATGCAGACGGGGCCGTACTGATAGGAATTTTCCGTGGACAGTGTCTGTCCCATGTACTCCGTCGTGGGCAGATCCTTGATCATGTGCTGGAAAAGCGGCCATTTGGACCAATATTCCCAGGATGCCGCCATGACATAGGCGACGATCTTGTCCCCGTCGCAGGCAACGGTGATCCCGTTTTCGGTTTCAATCAGTTCCTTGAACTGCTCGTCCGTAAACAGCGTGGTAACAAAGCCATCCGCTTTGTCCTCTTCCGCAATGGTGGCGATATGGTACTTCTTCTGTAATTCTGCCAACGCCGGCAAATCTTCCACGGTAGCGTTTCTGTAAATCATCATGTTCCTCCTGTTATTCTTCATAATTCTTCGTTATTCTTCATTATTCTTCTTTTAATTTTCCATAACTTTCGGTTCTTAATTCTTCCTGGCGGTTCTTTTCATACCTATTTTCAACCCGCCTTCAGACGATTAAAACACCGCCGGATGCTCCCTGCCTGACCTGATTCTTTGATACAGCTTACGACATTGATCGGACATTGGAATGATCAGCAATTTAAACCAAATTTGGATGGCAGTATGGGATCATTCGCCATGGATCCAGCCAAAGGGTGGATTCTTAGCTTAAGTAAATGATACCACTGAACCCGTTGATTTATATTTCCATTTTGTGGATTTGTTCCCGGAAAAAGTCTTAATGGCTTCGCCAGTTGACTTAATTCGTCAGCCATTGCCAATTTCCCGATTTTTTTGGATCTGGAAACCCACCTGGGAATTGCTTAAAAAACCACCCCTCTGTTATGAGGGGGAAATCCAGCCTCCGGCCGCTGGTTCAAGGCCACCTGATTAATGACCTCCCGCAATATTTTATGAAAAGGAAAAAGCTCTCACCAATAAAATATGGTATTATTAAAAACGAACCCATCCATCACAACGAATCGTGAAGGGAAAGCCGATTCTTCCCCTTAGCAACGGAAGGCGGCCATAAAAAAGTCATCTTTATCCTTCACTCACTTGATCCAGACTGAGGTCCGATCTTCTCGCAAGGGACTTTGACCCAGCACAGAAATAAACCAATTCGAGGTAACAACATGAAAATATTTTCGCAAACATCGGATCCTGAACGCTTTGCTTATTTTACCCTAAATTCACCAGGATTTTATAAACTACAAAATTCTATTCAATGATTTTCATTC
>CAZOTM010000339.1:0-2470 GCA_964582675.1 uncultured Clostridiaceae bacterium | reverse complement strand
AGTTATAGCCCCAGGGCAGTTATAGCCCCAGGGCAGTTTATTGGGGCTGGACAGATCATGCCGCTCCATAGTTAAGGCATACCCATAATCTTACTTGAACCAGCGCAATGGGGAATTGATCGGATCAATTCCCCATTGCGCTGGTTGTCTGTTCAAGACCCAGTTCATGGGGTCTGCCGCTCCAAGCCCTGGGAAGGGTCCCTCCGGGCGGACCGCCGGGGAGATCGCCGGGTGGTTCGAAGCCTTGTCCGCTCCGCCGACTTTGCTCAAAAGTCCGGGAAATTCGGCTGTACCAGTGTAAATTCCTGCCTTGAAAAATTAATAACAATGATTGTATCAGCCAATTGCAACGAGTATACTAATACTAATACCTGCAAACGATGGTCATATCTACAAACTATCATCTTTTAACAAGCGCCTGCCCTTTTTTCGCAAGGCGCTGTCACCCGGCTGTTGATTTTCAAATCATCGTTTCGCCAGTGTCAACCCTTTTGCCTGATGTCAGCTTCTCCGGGAAAATGGCTGAAAATCGGCATCATACAACTCCTCTTAACATCTTTGTGACACCCTGAATCCATCCTGAATCCATCCCCATTCCAATAACCCTCTGGATCAACCGCCTGGCGGGGATGAAAAAGTTCAAATCTGCCTGCCTGTTCTCCCCGGTTCAGGCATAGCTTCCCTCCGCTCTTAATTGAGAAATATTAATAGAACCATCGAAAAGGAGGTCATAAATTGTCAAAAGTAGTTATAGTCGCAGACGACCTGACAGGCGCCAATGCCACCAGCGTTTTACTGGTTCGCAACGGTTTCCGGGCGTCTACCTTTTTAGACCTGGACAAATATAAAAAAGAGTCCAGTGAGGCCATCGACGTCATCTCCATCAGCACCGATTCCAGGGGCTTGACCGGCGAAGAAGCCTACGGCAGAGTCAGTCAGGTTATGGACAGGATGTGCCATGAGGATGTCGCCCTCTTTACCAAGCGCATCGACAGTACCCTGCGGGGCAATGTGGGCATGGAGATGAAGGCCATGCTGGATCGGCTCCCCGGCCATATGGCGGTTGTGGTGGCGTCTTTTCCGGCATCAGGCCGGGTGTGCATCGGCGGTTATCTGTTGGTTAACCAGGTTCCCCTGGAGAATACGGATGTGGGCAAGGACCCCAAAACCCCTGTCCGCCACTCCAAAGTCGAAACCATCATTGCGGATCAGTATGGCGGCAGGATCACTTCCATCCATTTGAACTGTGTCTTAAAGGGCTGGGAACATATCCGCGAAGACCTGCATAAAGCCTCCATGGATGGCGTCCGGGTGGTGGTGGTCGACGCCACAACGGAGGAGGACATCCAAAATATTGCCAAGGCAGTCAAGGCATCGGGGATCAAAGCCATCGCCGTTGACCCGGGCCCCTTTACCGCCGCCCTGGCCAAAGAGATCATGGGCCAGCCGGGCTTAACCCCAGGCAAAAAAATCCTCCTGAGCATCGGCAGCGTTTCCAACCTTACCCGGCGGCAGATCGAAAAGCTCCGGATGAAGTACGATCCATTGATCTACCATGTGGATACCCTGAGCCTGTTGAATGAAGCCAGCCTGGCAGCTGAAACCGAAAAAGCCCTGGATGCTCTCCTCGGGAAAATGGATGATTATGAAATCGTCGGAATCACCACTACCACCAGTGAAGATCAAGTCCTGAACTTAAAAGAGGTGGCCAGGGAGTATAACACCAGCGAAGAAGAGATTTCCAACCGCATTTCGGACGGACTGGCCAAAATCACCCGGCGCCTCTTGGAAGCGAGCGGCAGCCAGATCGGCGGACTCTACACCAGCGGCGGCGATGTCACGGTGGCCGTCTGCAAAGAACTGAATTCCTCAGGTATCGTCGTCAAGGATGAAGTCCTGCCGCTGGCAGTCTACGGACGGATCTTTGAGGGTGAGTATGACAATTATCCCATCATCACCAAGGGTGGACTGGTCGGCGGCGACGATGCACTCATCCAGAGCGTGGAGTACCTCCTCACCAAGATTTCCACCGAATACTATAAATCTTAAAAAACCAAAAATCAAAAACACAAGAAAAGGAGTGTCAGCAAAATGAACAAGCCCTACATCGGGATCCCCATGGGGGATCCAGCCGGAGTTGGTCCGGAAATCACCGTTAAAGCCCTGGCCCATAAAGAGCTCTACGACCTGTGCAACCCAGTGGTGGTCGGCAACAAGGACGTCATGGAAAATGCCATCCGGATCTGCCAGGTGGATCTGAAACTGAACGTCATCGACAAGGTGGAGGATGGTCTTTACGAGAGCGGCACCATCGACCTGATCAACCTGGACAACATCGACTACTCCAAGATGGAGTACGGCAAGGTCCAGGCCGAGTGCGGCCAGGCAGCCTATGAGTACATCGTCAAGGTCACCGAGCTGGCTCTGGCCAAAAAACTCAACGCCATTGCCACCACCCCCATCAACAAGG
>CAZOTM010000338.1:0-2473 GCA_964582675.1 uncultured Clostridiaceae bacterium | reverse complement strand
TCCGGCCGATTCATTTAACCCTTCGTTCATATCTTTGCCCCCCTATTTAATCCCCCTTTAAAGTCCTCCGCCTATGATATAAATAAAATCAATTGGATGAAATTAGTTTTGCGGAAATGCAGTGCCAAAGGGAGAGTATAGCAGCTCTTTTGCATAGCAACTCATACTAACTCATAGCATCAAATGTCCGTAACGTAAAGGCAACCAAGAGTGTGTTTGGAGGATCCTCATCATCAGTTTAATCATTTTTTTATGTGGTCTGATCCTCGGGGAGCCATGGAAATCATAGACAGAAAGGAAAAGGAAGCAAAAATGATAAGAAAACAATTGGGAAAGCTCCTGAGTTTTATCCTGCCATTGTCGTTATTGGCAGGCTGCGCCGGGGGCGGGGCGGCTAAGAACACCAATGCGCCGGGCACTACTGCCGATGCCATCGATGTTGAGCAGCTGGGCAGCCAGAATCTGAAAAACATTTACTTGGCCGGCGGCTGCTTCTGGGGTGTGGAGGAATACTACAACCGGATCACCGGAGTCAGCGATTCGGTATCAGGCTATGCCATGGGTGAAGGCGTGCCAACCTATGAGACATTGAAAACCACCGGTCATGCGGAAACCGTCAAGGTCACCTATGACAGCAACAAAGTAAGCCTGGTGGAACTCCTTGCCCAATATTTCCGCATCGTCGATCCCACGGTCTTAAACCGGCAAGGGAACGATGTGGGGACCCAGTACCGGACGGGAATCTACTATGAAAATCCCGAAGACGAAGCCATCATCGTGAAATACGTGGATTTTATCCGGTCAAAATACCCGAAACCCATCGTTACGGAAATCAAACCCCTGGATAAATTCTATGATGCGGAAGCCTATCATCAGGACTATTTGCTCAAAAACCCCAATGGCTACTGCCACATCGATTTGGGTCTGGCCTATCGGCCGCTGAGCGATGGAGAGAAATACCAGCGGCCTACCAATGACGAGCTGAAACAAAAGCTGAAACCCCTGGAATACGCCGTGGCGGTCAACGGGGACACGGAGCCGGCGTTTTCCCACGAATACGACAAACTGAAGGCACCAGGAATCTATGTGGACATTGCCACCGGCGAACCTTTGTTCTCCTCAAAAGACAAGTTTGATTCCGGCACTGGCTGGCCCTCCTTTACCAGGCCCATCCTCACCTCAGCAGTAAAGCTTAAGAACGATTCCACCTTCGGGATGAATCGCATCGAAGTCCTCAGCAATTTCGGATCCTCCCACCTGGGCCATGTGTTTGAAGACGGTCCCCGGGAAGCCGGTTCCTTAAGATACTGCATGAACGGAGCCAGCTTAAAGTTCATCCCCCGGGAGGAAATGACGGCCCAGGGCTATGAGGAATATATTTTCTTTGTAGATTAGACGGCTCAATCGCAAATGAATTTGTCGCCCAAGGCAATGAAACCAGTCAGCGGCCTATCTTGGCAGGGAACATACCGCAGCCTTGCATTAACGAAGTAAAACAGAAAACCCAACTGAATTCCCTGCCATTAACAATACAACCAATATAGCCGGACAAAGGACTTGGGTTAAATCAATTTTGATTTAACCCAAGTCCTGAATTTTTTTTCGATTTCTGTAAATTGCATAGCAGAGCTGGGAGCAGGACATATGGTGAGGCTGGGTATCGGCGTTCAATAAGCTGCCTGCAAGATTGCAGCGGATGGTTTGAAGCGGCCTTGACGGACTATTCGGTGGGGGGATCCACCAGCCCGCTTTTCAGCTGGGCAATCTTTGCCACATCTACAAAATGGGTGGCATAATGGCGTTCGATGGAGGGGTCATTGGATTTGCTGAAGCGGAGGGGCTGGTGCTTAGCTTTGCCCCATTGCTGGTAGGCGCTCCAGGATGGTATTAAATGATTGGTCGCTGCATAGCTCCGGATTTCCTTCATGATATCCGAAAGTTTGCTGAGGTTGGCCCTGCAGACTTTCTCAAGAAAAATCACCCGGCCAAAGCGCCAGTCTTCATAATCTTTTTTTGACAGGATCCCCAGATCCATTAAAACGTCAACCGGTGCGACATGGCCGCTCTTTTGGAGATGCTGATCCATGGCCTGATGAACTTTCTCCTTCATATTTTTCATTCCGTCACCTTGCTGTTCATGATTTTACATTAACTACCTATATTTTAAATGGATTTATTGGCCGGGGCAAATTGAAGTCTCGAAAAACAGTTTTAAGATCTTCCAGTTGGCAGACAGTTCCTTGATTCTGGAATTGTTTTCTTGCCCTTCCAGCAAGACGGACTTTGCGAATAATAATACTCCCTAATTTGCAAAGTATAGTATACTCTGCGACAATTTCATTTGCGTATTACTGCGACAATATCATTTGCGAGTCATAACCCAATAAAATATTTATTAATAAGGGTTGAAATTCCACTACACCTTGACTATAATCAATAGTGCATGGAGCGTTAACTCAGCTGGTAGAGTGTC
>CAZOTM010000337.1:0-2474 GCA_964582675.1 uncultured Clostridiaceae bacterium | reverse complement strand
TAGCGGGAATTCCTCACCAGGACCGTAAATATGGGTCTGCCCCATTCAAATCCGATGTTCCCCCAGCTGATGGTCATTACATTTTCATTGCCGTCTTCATCCTTGACCGTCAGAAAGGCTCCTTGCCGGTGAAGATATTTCATGCTTTTATCCAGATATCTCATAAATTCTATTGCCATTGTTGCGGACCTCCGTATTTGAATCGTATTGCACTACCCTTTATTATACTATTTAATTTTACACTATGTATAGTCAAATCCTGTTTAAGTCAAATCCTTTAAGTCAAATCCTTTAAGTCAAATCCTGTTTAAGCGGCGAAACCCTGTATAACCCTGTATAATCACCCAGTTTTTTTCACTTGACCTTTTCCATTTGACTGTCTCACATTTAACCTTGAGGATATTCAGGTTGATTAACCGGCTGCCCGTAAAAAAGCCGCGTTTAAAGCCGGTCTTAACCAGCCATTCAGAAATCTGCTTTCAGAAACCACTTTTAAAGCCTCCTTCAACAACCTGCTTTAAAACTTCCATTCTTATGAAATATCCATGAAATCATCGCAAATGGTATAAAATAGACCGAACTGATTTATAATGATATCACGGTTTACCAACGCAGGAATAGGAGAAAACAAATGGACGACAAAAATTATATGGATCAGGCATTTTCAGATCCAGCGGACAAAATTAGTGCCAGCCATGATCTCGCAAAGGATGGAACCACCGCCGCGACCCAGCTTCCTCGCGGTTTGACAAACTCGCAGCTAAAAATGATCGCCATCATTGCCATGTTCATCGATCACCTGGCCTGGGCGTTTATCCCCACCGCCTCCATCCAGGGCCAGATCATGCACGGTATCGGCCGGCTGACCTTTCCCATCATGGCCTTTTTTATCGCCGAAGGCTTTTATAAAACATCCAATTTAAAAAAATATTTCTACCGGCTCTTACTATTTGCGTTAATCACCCACTTCCCGTTTCAGTATTTCTACTATGGGCGGATCCCGATGTTTTCCCAGCAAACGGGAGATACGCTGATAACCTTTGCCACCACCAGTATCATGTACACTCTGCTGCTGGGTCTGACCGTTTTGATCATCTGGAAGAAGACGGCCATGAATGAGGGGCTTAAACTGATCCTGACGTTTCTCCTGCTTTTTCTGGCCATACCCGGTGATTATTCTTACTACGGAGTCCTCCTGGTGATGGCCTTCGGCTTTAATTATCCCAATCGTTCCAACCAGCTGTTATTCGGCGCTTTGGTCATTGCCACCCTGGCTCTGCCCCTGATTTTTTCCGGGTCGGGCACCTCATTGTTCATGGCCGCAACCTTTTTTCCCCTTTACCTGATTTATCGCTACAATGGGGAACTGGGCAGGGGCAGGCAATACAAATGGTTTTTCTACTGGTTCTACCCGGTGCATTTGGTGTTGATCGCCATCGCCAAAGTCGTTATCCTAAAGTAACCCAGATCACTCTCTTAGTATTTGGATTGAGATTTATACCAACTGTTAGTTATTGGATTGAGATTATCACCATTGAAAAAGGATGCGCCAGAATTGATCTGGCTGCATCCTTTTTCCATTCCATGGTTTAGGTCAAAAGCTGGTTAAGCTCTCTGCATCTCATAGAGGGGATATTTCTTGCATAATTCGACGACCTGAGTTTTGACTGATGAAAGATCTTCTTCCGTAATATGGGTCAAAACATAGTCGATGAGCTCTGCAGTCTTGATCATGTCCTCTTCTTTGAAGCCTCTGGTGGTCATCGCCGCGGTTCCCATCCGGACGCCGGAGGTAACGAATGGTGATTTGGTTTCTTTCGGAACTGTATTTTTGTTGACCGTAATTCCTACGGAATCCAGTTTGATTTCAGCATCTTTTCCGGTTATGCCCTTATCGGTCAGATCCATCAACAATAAATGGGTGTCGGTTCCGCCGGAAACAAGTTTGTAGCCTCTTCTGGTCAATTCATTGGCCAGGGTTTCAGTGTTTTTGATGACCTGTCCGATGTAGTCTTTGAATTCGGGTTTCAATGCTTCTCCAAAACAAACGGCCTTTCCGGCGATAACGTGCTCAAGGGGTCCGCCCTGCATGCCCGGGAATACGGACTTATCGATGGCTTTGGCATATTTTTCTTTGCATAAAATAGCGCCGCCTCTTGGGCCTCTTAATGTTTTGTGGGTCGTCGTGGTGACAAAATCTGCGTAAGGAACCGGTGACTCATGATAGCCTGTTGCGATCAAGCCGGCAATATGAGCCATATCGACTAATAACATGGCGCCGCATTCTTCCGCGATCTCTCCAAATTTCTTAAAATCGATTTTTCTGGGATAAGCCGATCCACCGGCTACGATCATTTTCGGTTTTTCTTCCAGGGCAAGGGTTCTAAGCTGGTCATAGTCGATGGTCTCATCGGCTTCCGATACGCCATAGCTGACAAAGTTGTAGAGAATGCCTGAGAAGTTGACCGGTGAGC
>CAZOTM010000336.1:0-2477 GCA_964582675.1 uncultured Clostridiaceae bacterium | reverse complement strand
CTTGCAGTTTGAACAGCCTGTTCCTAAAATCTTGATGATCATAATTTACTTCCTCCCTGGGACTTGTTTTTTTATTCCCTGATGTTTGATGTGCAGTCAGCAGATGACTCGTGCCCTGTTTGATTTTTCTCAAAATTATTCAGTGGTTTGACGTGTCCTGGGATCGAAAGTCAACTGTATCGAAAGTCAGTAGCATCGATGGTCAGTGGCATTCAAGGTCAGTGCTATGGTATTCCTCCCTGCAGACCTTCTGGACCATGGACCTTAGTGGTCAAATTTTTCCGCATTTTGATAAATGGCCATGGTTTCTTCCTTGGTAACGAGCTTTGTCAAAATCAAGGCGATAATAATGATTCCTGGCAGATCGATGAGCAGTCTGGTCACCGCGAATTTTGTGCCCAATGCGGTTGCCTCAAACAGCAGCATGGGGATTTTTGTCGTCGACCAGGCGCCAATAAAAATCATGAGGTTGCTGAATTTGACGCCCTTTTTCATGAACACGGCAGCCACGGGAAACGCCCCATAAAGCGGCCCGGCTGCGGCGGAACCGATGAAAATGGCTAACAGGATCCCCTTCAGCCCGGAACCTTCCCCCATATATTTGACCATGGTCTCCCTGGGGACCCAGACATCCAGGAGTCCCAGGAGTACAAAAATGGGTGGAACCACCAGGATCATTTCCTTCAGGGAATACCCGGTTATGCTTAAAGCCTTTAGCCCCAGCTCCTGATTGAACAGAGTGAGCACCAAAACGGAAGCCAGGGCCAGAAAAAACCAGCGATATCTTTTCAGTAATTTTTTCATGTTAAACCACCATTCCTATGATAAAGGCCACTATGAAGGAAAACATAAAGGCTAAGAGATTCCGGTAGATGGTAAGCTTTTTCCCGAAGTATTTTATTTCCACGGGCATGGTCACCACCCCCACCATCATCAAAGTGGAGACAAAGGCGCCGATCTGCATATAGCCGGCCCCGCCCTGCAAAAGCAGCGCCGCAGTGGGAAAGGCGACAAAGCCAGGGATCAGCGTGATAGCGCCCACGACTGCGGCCAGGACGACTCCCAGCCAGCCGGAATCCGAACCGATGATTTTTGAGATGACCTCCGGGTTGACCACTGCCAGGAGCACACCCACCATCAAGATGACCACCAGAAATTCCGGCAGGATGTTCTCAAAGGCTTTCCAGGCTTTTTTCAAAGCCATCTTCGTTTTCTTCCTGTCCTTGGAATAGGAGAGGAGCAATAATGCCAACGCAAGGATATAAAGTGCTGTATTCAATCTTATTACCTGCTTTCATGATCTTTCTTATTAAGTAGCTTTTAAAATTACGTAGCTTTTAGAATTGGTAGTTTTTAAAATTATGCATAGACTCCAAAATGGTCTTGTAGCAGCCTCTGCCCGGTTCAGTCTAAACTGTCTTCAATCAGATTACCGCCTGCAGAGGCAGGACCGGAAGGCTATCAATTTAAATCCGGGGACCCCAAGACCTGCAGGTTTTGGGATCCTTCGGTTTTCCTTTAGATCAGCCAATGGCCAAAGAAGTTGAAGGTATATCCGATGATAATGATGCCCAGGGTCACCACCCCAAAGAAAACCGCCAACAGCCTGGTTTTGACAACCTTTTTGAGCATGATCAGCGATGGCAGGGAAAGGGCTGTGACCCCCATCATGAAGGCCAAGACGGTGCCCAGGCCGACGCCCTTTCCAACCAAAGCTTCGGCGATGGGAAGAGTTCCAAAGATGTCCGCATACATGGGCACTCCGACAAAGGTGGCGATGAGAACTGAATACCATTTGTCCTGACCGAGAACCACGGAGATGACCTCAGATGGGATCCAATTGTGGATCGCCGCCCCAATCCCGACACCGATGAGGATGTAGAGCCAGACTTTTTTGACGATATCCTTGACCTGGTCTTTCCCGAAGTTGATCCGGTCTCGGGTGGTCATTTCCTCCTGCTCCGCATCTATCATTTTCGTACTATAGACAAAGGGTTCCACATAGTCTTCCAGTTTGGCCAGGCTGATGATGGTCCCGCCGGCCACGGCCAAAACCAATCCCACCGCAACATAGGCCAACGCGATCTTCCAATTGAAGATGCTGGCGAGGAGCAGGACGGAGGCCAAATCCACCAGAGGAGATGAGATCAGGAAGGAAAATGTAACGCCGATGGGCAGTCCGGCATTGGTAAACCCGATAAACAGCGGGATGGAGGAACAGGAACAAAAGGGAGTGATCGTCCCCAGGAGAGCCCCCAGAAGATTGGCGCTTACCCCATTGTATTTTCCCAGGATCTTTCTCGTCCGCTCCGGCGGGAAAAAGCTTTGGATGTAGGAGATGGTGAAGATCAACACGGACAGCAGAATGAAAATCTTGATCACATCATAGATGAAAAAATGGATGCTTCCCCCCAGCCGCTCTGAGACGCTCAACCCAAAGACATTTTCCACCAGAGCCTTGACCCCATCCGACAGCC
>CAZOTM010000335.1:0-2504 GCA_964582675.1 uncultured Clostridiaceae bacterium | reverse complement strand
GGGTTTATACTTAACCAAGGGTTTGAACGAAACCAGGGGTTTGCATTAATTTGCATTAATAGGACCGGATGGCCAGACCAGATCCGCCCGATCAATCACCCTCTAGTCGGCCGTGGGGAAGGGCTATGTCAGAGCAGCCATCACAAAGCAGCTTGTTGGGAGCTGCCATTTTGAAAAGCCCGCAATTGAAACCATTTTGAAAAGCCCTCAATTAAAACCGGACTTGCCCCACCCTGGACAAGTCCGGTTTGCCGTTATTTTATATCCTGGTGGTATTCCTGCAGGGATTTTTTCGCAGGTTCGGTGAGATCGTTTTTGATATAGGCCGCAATCCCTTTGGCGCTGGCTAAAGCCGCCGTCATAGTGGTGATATAGGGCACTTTATGTTTGATGGCGATTTTGCGGATATAGGAATCGTCAAATTCACTGATTTTGGTGCTGGGGGTGTTGATGATCAGCTTGATCTCCTTATTGGAGATGCTGTCGGATATATTGGGCCGCCCCTCATAGATTTTTTTGATTTCTTCGCAAGTCACGCCGTTTTTCTGAAGATAAGCACAGGTTCCCTTGGTGGCTTTGATTTTAAAGCCGCTGGCCATGAAGACTTTGGCTGATTTCAGCGCTTCGGCTTTATCATTGTCATTCACGCTGATCAATACGGTGCCTCTATCAGGGAGCGGCATGGCGGTGGCCTCCTCGGCCTTGACATAAGCCAGCTCAAAGGAATCCGCCATCCCCAGGACCTCACCTGTGGAGCGCATTTCAGGACCCAGGATGGGATCCACTTCCGGGAACATATTGAAGGGCAAAACCGCTTCCTTGACGCCGTAATGGGGGATCTTCCGGTTGACCAGCCGGCTCATGTCATAAGGCTGGCCGGAAGCAGCCCCCATGATGATCTCTGTGGCAATTCCCGCCATCTGGATATTGCAGACTTTGGATACCAAAGGAACGGTCCGGGACGCCCGGGGATTGGCTTCGAGAACATATACCTTATCTCCCTCGATGGCATACTGCATGTTCATCAAGCCGACCACCTTCATTTCTTTGGCGATCTTCTTGGTATAGTCCACAATGGTCCTGATGTGTTCCTCGGGGATGCTGATGGGAGGGATGACACAGGCTGAATCTCCCGAATGGATCCCGGCGTATTCGATGTGCTCCATGACGGTGGGGACAAAGGCATCCGTTCCGTCGGCAATGGCATCAGCTTCGGCTTCGATGGCGTCTTTGAGGAAACGGTCCACCAGGATGGGGCGCTCCGGGGTCACGCCCACCGCTGCCGTCATGTAGCGGGCCAGCATTTCATCGTCATGGACCACTTCCATGCCCCGGCCGCCCAGGACATAGGAAGGCCGGACCATGACCGGATAACCGATCCGGTTGGCGATGGCGGTGGCTTCCCCGACATTTACAGCCATACCGGCTTCCGGCATGGGGATATTCAATTTGTCCATGATATTCCGGAACAAATCCCGGTCTTCGGCCAGATCGATGGTTTTTTGGGAAGTGCCCAGGATTTTTACCCCGGCCTTTTCCAAGTCACCGGCGATGGTCAGGGGCGTCTGCCCGCCGAAGGATACAATGACACCTACCGGCTGCTCTTTTTCGTAGATGCTCAGGACATCCTCCACGGTAAGGGGCTCAAAGTAGAGCTTATCCGAGGTGTCGTAGTCCGTTGAGACGGTTTCCGGATTGCAATTGACCATGACCGTTTCATAACCCATATCCTTGAGGGCAAAGGCTGCATGGACGCAGCAGTAGTCAAATTCTATACCCTGGCCGATCCGGTTCGGGCCCCCGCCCAGGATCATGACTTTCTGCCGGCTGCTCGCAGCCGTCTTGTCCGGGGCGTTATAGGTGGAGAAGTAGTAGGAAGCATTTTCGACGCCGCTGACCGGCACCGCTTCCCAGCCTTCCATGGCTCCCGCCGCAATCCGTCTGGAACGGATTTCCGCTTCACTCATCCCTAAGAGTTTCCCCAGATAACGGTCGGCAAAGCCGTCCCGTTTCGCTTTGACCAACAGGTCATCGGGAAGCTCCCCGCCGCGGTATTGAAGGAGCGCTTCCTCCAGGGCCACCAGTTCAGCCATTTGCTGGAGGAAATAGGGCTTGATATGGGTCAGGGAATACAGGGATTCAACGGAAGCCCCTTTGCGCAGGGCCTCATAGAGGATAAACTGGCGTTCGCTGGTGGGTTCGGCCAGCATCGCCATCAGTTCGTCCAGGGGTTTATCATTGAAGTTTTTGGCAAAGCCCAGGCCATAACGGCCGATCTCCAAAGACCGGACGGCTTTTTGCAGGGCTTCCTTATAGGTTTTGCCGATGCTCATGACTTCGCCGACGGCTCGCATCTGGGTGCCCAGCTTGTCGATGGCGCCGGGGAATTTTTCAAAGGCCCAGCGGGGGAACTTGATGACCACATAGTCGCCGGATGGAGTGTACTTATCCAATGTTCCATCCCGCCAGTAGGGGATCTCATCCAGGGTCAGGCCGGCCGCCAG
>CAZOTM010000334.1:0-2508 GCA_964582675.1 uncultured Clostridiaceae bacterium | reverse complement strand
TCAAACCCATTTCCTAAAAACCGGAACGGTTGATTTTACTGCGCCGTTCCCGCTGTTCCTTTTCCCACTTTTTCCGTTCCATTTCTTTTTTGTACTGGAGACGCTTTTTTTGGATCTCCTGCCGTTTTTTTCTGGACCGTTTCAAATTGTTGATGGTTCGGATGATCAGGCCAATAAGGACTAACAGGAGAACCACGAAGAGAATTTTCGACAGATAGCGGAGGATTGTTCCGAGGAGAGTTGTTTCCACCACCTGATATGCCTGGACCTCCACATCGGCAGCTGCCAGGAGGGGGATTTCGCCGAGGGATCGATCTTGGACCATGATCTCGGCGGTGCCCATGACCTGGTTTTGTTTTATGGGACCTGCCAGATTCAGCGGCTTGAAATTAATGCCAAACTCAGAAGTAGGTATGCTGTTTTTCTGCTCAACATAATAAAAATCTTCTCCGGCAATGAGCTCCAGTGCCTTGCCGTCAGCCACGGGCCATTGGGAAAGTTTATCGCCTTTGGAGATCAGTTTGATGGTATGGTAGTTGCTGTATGCCCACTCGGATAGTTTGATGGAGTCGGCATAGGAATCGGCAGCGGAAGGGGAACCGCCCAGGGAGACAATGATCATCGACTCCTGGTCCCGGGACAGCGCGATAAAATGATTGGCACCCTCGTCTAGGTTGATTTGGGTGATGATCCCGGCAAGGGCTTTGTTGTAGCGAAAGTCTGAATTATCAATGACCTGTTGGTTGGTATTTTCGATCTTTCTGGCTTCGGGCACCATATTATTCGGGATAAACACATAACTGTCTTCGGCGGCGATCAGGGTCAAGTCCGGATATTTCGCAAAGGCCATCATGGCTGCTGCTGAATCCATGACGCTGCTACGGTCTTCCAAGCCAGCCCCGGTAATGGAGGTGATCACGGTATTGGTCAGCTTCAAGCTGGTGATCTTTTCCTCGATCAGCTTGATAAATTCGGCTTCCGATCCGGAAACAGCCACTGCCAACGCCAGGGTCGCATCCTTGCTGCCGTTGAACAGGACGGTTTTGACCAGTTCCTGGTACTGCAGGCGCTCGCCTTTTTTCAACCCCATGGGGCCGGCGGAACTGCTGGATAGGATGTTGGTCGTCTGGTTGGCGGCGGAGGCATCCACCAGGAGGTAATCCTCCAGGGCCTTATGATCCCTGACGACCATGGCGATCAACAAGGGAAGAACACTCGAAGGTTTGATTTCATCGTCGGAATTCAGTGAATAAAGCGTTTTACCTGTTCTCCCGTCCAGCACTACAACGTCCTGGGCGGACACCGGTTCGGGATTGGGCACATCATCCCCATAGGCCGGTACACTTAAGATGCTTGAAAAAAGTATTGAGATCAATATTAGTATATATATTAAACGGGAATTCGATCGTTGCATTGCTTCACCCCACCATAGAATTATAGCAAAATTATCGCCGCCAAACTACCTGTATAAGCTTTTAAACGGACAGAATAATCTCTCCAACGAATATCTTCCTAAACGACTTTGCAAAAAGGATCGCAGGGATGAGGAAAGGGATGAGGAAAGCTATGGGAAAAACAATTCAATCAGGCAGATGGACAAACGGCCGATGGTTTCGTGCAGCCAGCCTGGTCATATGGATGATCATGGTCAGCGGCTGCTCCATGATTGACGGATCTGGAATTATAACCGCCGGTGAGGCTGAAACCCCAGCCATTCAGATCATGGGCGGGCAGGATGGGAAACTCCTCCCGGGGGAAACCGCCCCTTCCTCCAGGCCATCCAGCAATGCAGGCAAAGGGACCGCTGCCCCAGGGGAAAACACAGGCCCCAGGGGGGCAGCCTCCCCCGGTACGGACGGGAATGGCCTAAATGTACCTGCCAGGGGAAATGAACCGGACAATCCTTACGCCAAGCAAACCGGGAATGATCCCGGGAGTGACCCGGTGACATCTCCCCTGGTTTGTGAGATCAAGGGGGAGGTGGTAAAACCGGGGGTTTATCAATTAAGCGACGGCGACCGGGTCAACGATCTCCTCAGAAAAGCCGGCGGCATCACCGCCAATGGCTCCCTGACCTATTTGAATTTGGCCAGGCGGCTGGCGGACGGTGAATCCGTCTATGTTCCGGACGCTGCCATGGCTGAAGCGGACTTTATAAAAATTCAAGAAGCCGGCCAGGCCGTAACGCCCATCGTCGGTGGGATAAAATCCACCAGGGGAGGGGATAATCCCTCCGGGGCTGCCCCGGCCGGTAATGGGGCGGTGGGGGATGGGAAAATCAACGTCAATCAAGCTTCCTTGAAGGAATTGGAAACCATCCCCGGGGTAGGACCGGTGACGGCCGGCAACATCATTTCCTACCGGGAAGACAATGGGCCCTTTCAAACCCTGGAAGACATCAAGAACGTCAGCCGGATCGGCGATAAGACCTTTGAGAAGCTGAAAGATTTCATTAAAATCCAATGAGGGCTAACCCATTGAGAAAAAATCCATGAGGAACGTCATTGT
>CAZOTM010000333.1:2244-2509 GCA_964582675.1 uncultured Clostridiaceae bacterium | reverse complement strand
GGGTCAGTTTGACCGGAATATCCACAAAAGCAACCGACATGTTGAACGAAAAAGAATTCCGATCCATCTACAACAACTTCCTGGAATCCGGATTAACCCTTCGGGACTTCTGTGCGAACCAGGGCATCCATGAAAACAAGTTCTTTTATTGGCAAAACAAACTGAAAGGGCTGTTGCCTCCTAAAAGAGGATTTGTGCCGGTTCTCTTCAGCGGCAATCAGCAAGATCCATCCCCGGAACTTCCGGTAGCTATGAACAATCATCC
>CAZOTM010000333.1:1306-2234 GCA_964582675.1 uncultured Clostridiaceae bacterium | reverse complement strand
GAGTAAAGGTAAACGGCCTTGCGGATCTGGAGATGGTAAGAACCCTGTTAGTTTCAGCACAACGGTAGCATGTTCAGCCTTACCTCTTCGATGAGATACTACTTGTATTCTTATCCCGCTGACATGCGCCGAAGCTTTTACACCCTCAGTGGTATTGTGACCAATCAGATGAGGCGGAACGTCCAGGATGGGGATGTGTTCATTTTTATCAACCGGCCCTGCACCAGTATGAAAATCCTTCACATGGAATGTGGCGGGTTGGTGATTTACCACCTCAAACTGGAGTCCGGCAGTTTCAAATTGCCGATTTTTGATGAAAATACCAATACGTTTAAGACCAGTTGGCAGGATTTGATGATGATGGTTCAAGGTACTTCAGATGATGGAAAAGTGAGTAAAAAAAGATGGAAAAAACTCTCTGAATAGCTGAAAATATTTTGTTTTATATTTGGTTATAATGCTGATATTAAGTATCTTTATGCCATATAGAACAAGAGAAAATGACTGTTGACGAGGAGGTTTTTGTACGGCAAATCTTAGAGGATCGGGACCGGTTTTATCGGGAGACCTCCCGGCTGAGAAGCCAGATTGCGGGGTACAAAAGCTTCGAATCTGAAAGGACGTCCTACCAACAACAGCTCCTCGAAAAGGAACAGATCATCAAAAAACTCCAGCAGCAAGTTGAGATGCTCCAGCGCAAGATCTGGGGAAAATCCAGCGAACGTTTTATTAAGGAAGATCCAAGCCAAAGGGTTCTCGACTTTGGTGGCCTTGATCTGCTTCCGGAAGAGAAAGAACTTGTCACCTGTGCCAAACAGGAAATTGAAGAATACAAGACCAAACGGGTATTGGTAAAGGAGAAAAAGAAACCGGTTCGCAAACCTCTTCCGGAGGATCTTCCATGCGAAGAAGTCCATCTGTATCCTCC
>CAZOTM010000333.1:0-1296 GCA_964582675.1 uncultured Clostridiaceae bacterium | reverse complement strand
ACTATACGGAACTGACTCCGGAAGTCACCAAGGTTCTGGAGCGTGAGCCGGCCCGCCATTATATACGCTTGATCATACGTCACAAATACGTATTGAAAGATAAAAGCCAGGATTCGGAATCCCAGATCGTAACAGCCCCCATGCCGTTACTTCCCATACCTAAGAGTTATGCCGGGGCGACTCTTCTGGCCGACATTATCATTGACAAGTACGTAAACCATCTTCCTTTCTACCGTCAGATCCAGATGTTCCGTCAGCTGGGGATAAGCATCGCCCCAGCCACGATCAACGGATGGTTCCAGGATGTGGCAGACTTGATGCGTCCGACCTGGTACCGGTTGAAGGAACTGGTTTTGGGTTCCGATTATATCCAGAGTGATGAAACGACGATCCCGATCATCAACAATGAAAAGCACCAGACGATAAAAGGATATATCTGGATGATCCGGGCAGTGATCTCGGAGCTGGTCTTTTTTCATTACGACCATGGTTCCCGTGCACAGAAAGTTGCGCTTGAACTGTTCAAAGATTATCAGGGGGTGATTCAAACTGATGGCTATGCGGTTTATGATATTTACGAAAACAAGAAAGGAGTTTTGCCCATTGGTTGCTGGGCACATTGTCGGCGTTATTTTGAGGAATCCCTAAAAGAAGACAAAGCCAGGGCTACCTATGCACTGGAGCAGATCGGATTGCTTTATGATGTGGAAAGGCGTGCCGATCAGGAGAACCTCTCTTTCGGAGAGCGTGCTGAACTACGCTCCCGGCTGTCTTACCCAATAATGGTTGCGTTTGAGAAATGGCTTGTAAATGAGTACCCAAAGGTCTTGCCCAAAGGGCGGATTGGCAAGGCCATCCGTTATACCTACGGCATCTACCACAAGTTGACCCGCTACCATTTGGATGGCCGTTTGAAAATCGATAACAATCTCGGGGAAAATGCAATTAGGCCCATCGCGTTGGGAAGAAAGAACTGGTTGTTCTGTGGCAATCATGATGCCGCCGAAAATGCTGCCATCATTTATTCCATGATGGGGTGCTGCAAAGCTCATCAGGTGAACTTCCGGGACTGGATGGTTTTCTTCCTGAACAATGTTCACTATTACGACAATGATTACAGCAAGGACCTGGCAGAACTGCTTCCCCACAATTTTAAGAAATCCCAATCCGGAACAATTTAGAGACGACTCTCAAAGTACTATGAATGTTTTGGAGAAACTCCGAAAGAAAAGAAGAGTTATCTTTGAAACAATACGTGGTTTACCGAATGCTTACGTTGAAGGGTTAAATTTTGAC
>CAZOTM010000332.1:0-2543 GCA_964582675.1 uncultured Clostridiaceae bacterium | reverse complement strand
ACCTGGGCTATGCTGTGCGCATCGGGGAGTGGATCTGGTTCCGGAATGATGCGGATCAAGGTTCGCTCTACCGGGTCAGGACAGACGGGACCGGAGCCGTCAAACAGAGTGATCATCGCCCGATCTTCCTCAACGCCATTGATGACTCGATCTACTATATGGAGGAAGGTGAACCAGGGGAGGAGCGGATCTGGCGGATCCGCAGCGACGGATCGGAGCTGGGCCTGGTCACCGATACCCCCGCATATTACATGCGCTATGCCGAGGATTGGTTCTATTGGTTAGGGTGTCAAAACTTGTAAGTGGCAATAAATCATCTTTAAAGTCGGACTGAATGCGTTATGGTAAAATATAATAGAAATTTTTAGTAACAGGTGGGTTTATTAATGGGCTTTTCAGCAAACAAACATCAGCAATTGTGTTTGGACGACAATTTCAATCAGTTGACCGACAGAACCAAGAAGTTCATTTTGAATTCCTGGGCTGGTGCTTTTGCCAAGACCATTTTTCCTCTCATCAACGAGGAACGATTTTCTGTTCTTTACAGCAGCAATGCTTTTTCCAGACCGAATACTCCGGTGAATATCGTGGTCGCCGCCCTCCTCTTGAAGGAGATGTGCCGGCTCACGGATGACGAGCTGCTTTTAAATATCCTTACGGATGTTAAGTACCAGTATGCCCTCAATACCACCAGCTACCAGGAACAGCCCATCAGCGACCGGACACTGAGCCGATTCAGAGAACGTCTCTATTTCTATGAAATGGAGACGGGTGTGGATCTGCTCAAGGAAGAGATGCTGGCCATGGCTGAAAAAATGGTCGATTTCATGGACATCAATCCTTCGCTGAAACGAATGGATAGTGTCATGATCGCCTCCAGCTGCAAAAAGATGTCTCGACTTGAAATCGTCTATACCAGTATCAGTAATCTGACACGACGGATCCAGGCCGATGGCAGAGAAAAAGTACTGACACCAAGACTTTCCCTGTATCTTCAGGACGGGCACAAGAATAACACCCTCTACCGGAGCAAAACCGAAGATCTGGAACTGAACCTTGAGAAGGCCCTGGCCGATGCGGAATCCCTTGCCAGATCAAGTGCCGGGTCCTACAAAGAAACCCCGGAATATCAGACATTAACACGAGTCTTGAAAGAGCAAGCCCAATATGGTGAGGATGGTTGCATTAAGGCCAAGAACAAGAAGGAGATCCGGACGGACAGTCTTCAAAACCCATCCGATCCCGACGCTACTTTCCGCCGAAAAGCAGGAGAATGCCATAAGGGTTATGTCGGCAACATCGTGGAAACAATCGACGAAAACGGAGCCATCATCACTCAGTTTGGCTATGAGCAAAATATCCACAGCGATTCAGCCTTCTGCCGGGAAGTGGTGAATGAACTTGGCGTGCAGGAAGAACCAGTGACGCTGATAACTGATGGAGCCTATGGGGGAGAGGACAACGTCCAGAACGCCAGGGAGAACAATATCCGGCTGGTCACCACAACGCTGCTCGGGAAAGATCCGGATGTCATCCTGGGTGACTTTCTGATTGACGAAGAGGACCATCAAGTCCGCTACTGCCCACAGTGGCACGTTCCCGTTGAAACCACCTACAACGCCAACCAGGACAGCTATCGCATGTTCTTTTTAAAAGAGCATTGCAATACCTGCAAAAACCGCAAAGCCTGTCGGGTAAAAAACCAGAAAAAGTATGCCGTCGTCACGATAACTCCCAAAACCGTAGCCAGAGCTCAGTATTTGAGGATGTTATCCACAGAGGAATATAAAAAACTCACAAGGATGAGAAATGCAGTGGAAGGGATTCCATCGGTCCTGCGAAGAAGATACCACGTAGACCAGATACCCGTCCGGGGATTCGTGCGCTCAAAAACATGGTTCACCCTGAAAATCGGGGCGATCAATGTTAAGAGAGTTCTGGTAAAGGCACTCTCTGTCTTGTTATCTCCACTTCACAAACAAGTTTTCAGCTTAATCATCATCAAAAATCGAATAATCGAAATTAAATTGAGAACTCAGATCGCTTAAAGCTCACTTTCGACACCCAAACCAATATTATACAAATGAAAGTTCTAGTGTTAGAATTAAACCATCGTTTGAACGGAGGTAATCCCATGAAATACACAGTTTTCCCTGAGGTTTTCCAATTGGCGCCGGATCTGGAGTTCGGCATCGTAATCGCCCGCGGTGTTACGGTCGGGCCGTCCACCCCGGAAGATCTTGCCCGGTTCACTCCGGAAGAAATCCGGACTCTGCCCAATGTGGCGGCCTATCGGGATGTCCTGCAGAAGGCGGGCATCAATCCGAACAAGTTCACCGCCTCCGTGGAAGCCATGCTCAAGCGGGTGGCCAAAGGCAATCCGCTGCCCGCCATCAACGCCCTGGTGGATCTGGGCAATGCCATTTCCATCGAGCAGGGAATCTCCCTGGGCGGTCATGATCTCAGGGACATCCATCACGATCTGGAAGTGCGGTTCAGTCGGGCCGGTGATGTGTTCCTGCCCTTCGGGGAGACCGAGCTGG
>CAZOTM010000331.1:0-2553 GCA_964582675.1 uncultured Clostridiaceae bacterium | reverse complement strand
GACTTCATGAGTCCCCAGCCCCGCTTGTAGCTGCGTCCGCCGATGAATCGGCTCAGATCATAATTGGGGGTGGGATAGGTGCCGAAGCCAAAGGTGTGGTCATCCACCGGGGTAATGCTGGTTCCGTTGGGGGAGCAGAAATAGTGTGTGGAGTAGCCCATGCCGTAGGCGGTCACATTCAAGAGACCAGCTGCCATTCCCGTGTCAAAGTAAGCAACCGGCGATTGCATGTAGAGTTCGGCATATTTGTCTTTATGGTGCTCGGGATCGGCGATCTGATCGGCCAGGATCAGGATGGTGACCGTCCCCTCGGAGGTAGCGCCTTGCCAGGCTTCCCCAATGATGGCTTTTTGTTCGGCGGGATCCCGGATGGCCAGGAAGAAGTAGGGATTCCAGCCGATGGCTGACTGGGTTTTACAGGCAGTTTCCAGGATCTTTTCCAGGTCTGCCTTGGTGGGTGCATCCTTGGGATCCTTGGACCATTTGCCATTTTCAACGGTCCGCCAATTGCCTTCGTTGGCTGCATACCAGCCTGCAACATCTAAGGCTGCCCCTGCTTTGCCCGGTTGTGTCGCAGCAATGGTCTCAGGAGGCTTGGTGCCCGCTTGCGTCTGGGCAGTGGTTCCAGCGGCGGCGGGTGCGGCGGTAGTGGTAGGTGCGGTTGGTGTGGAACATCCTGTCAAAACAGCTGCAAAGAACAAAGATCCGGCCATCATTGTCTTCAAAGTTTTGTTCATGTCGATCCCCTTTCGTTGAATAGTTTGTTTATTGCGTTACAATAATTGTAGTTTATTGCAAAGGATTTCACAACGAACATAGTTTTAACGATTCGGTTCAAAGAGGACTTTCAGGAGGACTCTCAGGAGGACTCTCAGAAGGCTTTACCCCAGGGGGCAGGCTTTGGGCAATTGCCTGGATCGTTTCCGATCCCATCAATCTTTTTGTCGTTTGAATGATGTCCGGAGGAAGCGAATGCGCGAATCGAAGCAGCCACGGACTATGGGACTGTCCAGGACGACATCAAAGCCGTGCATCGTGCCTATTGTGTTGTTGATCTCCACGGGCACACCGAAGGCTCGGAGACGCTCCCCATAGAGGATCCCTTCGTCCCGCAAACAGTCAAACTCTGCGGTTTCCAAATAGGCCGGGGGCAGACCCCCCAGCGACTCGGCGTGGTAGGGAGAAGCGTATTCCGGTTTGCCCGCAGCTGGGTCCTGAATATAGAGCCTGTAGTATTTTTCCATGTCACGGCTGTTGCACATGGGGGTATCGGTGTACTTTGTCATGGACTCGGTTGCCACCCCCCGGCCCGTCACCGGATAGATCAGCATTTGGGCACAGGGGATAGTCTGACCCCGATCCCTGGCCATCAGGCAGACCACCGTGGCCAGTTCGCCTCCGGCGCTGTCGCCGCCCACGGCGATGCGGGACGGGTCGATGGCAAGCTTCACTCCATTAGCGAGGATCCAGGAATAGGCAGCATAGCAGTCGTCCGGCGCTGCCGGGAAGGGATATTTAGGCGCCAGGCGATAATCCACAAGTATCACCTTACAGCCTGCCCGCAACGCATACTCTCGAACAATGCGGAAATGGTGCGGCATCGCGGTGAACACAAAGCCGCCCCCGTGATAATACAGGAGGCAGGGAAGGTTCCCGCCGATCCCAACGGGTGAATAAAGCCGCCCCTGGATCACGCCCCCCTTGCCATTGGGGATCGCCACTTGGCTTACCGTGATCCCCTTTGAGGATCTTTCGAATTTAATGAAATTCCCCATCAGCTTCTGCGTGATGGGAAGGAGCGCTTTTTTTATCAACGGATTGAACTTCGTCCATTTTTTAAAATCCGGATGGATCGGATAATTCGTTCTGCTCATCGTTTACCTCACTCATCGACAGTTCCTCTGCCAGTCACATAAAGCCGCTTTTTCAATCAGTGATGTAACTATTCCGATTTATTCCCTCTTCCCTACCATCAGCGGAAACAACAGGGCCGGTGGCAATTTCAACCATGCCCTTCTAAAGTTTCAGGTGATGGGCCGTAACATAAGCATCATCACCCTCGGCTCCTAAATCACGAAGCATTATCCAAAACCTTCCATTGACCCTCAGTTTATCATTATCTACTAAAAAGAGAACTTATATTATCCTTAACCCAGGGTTCTGATAAAAACTGAAGGAGGACAAAAACAGAGGTTATGGCTGAAATAATGGTTACCAAGGACCAGTCTCTCTTAAACAGGGCGATTACACCAGAAATAAGCCAGGCAACCACCATCAGCGGTGTTAGTTGTAGGAGTACCATGGAATCAACCATGAATGCTATAAAGAATAAAGCGGGGGTTAAGAGCCCAAATACAACAGACAGTTTCCCAAAAACTGATTGGGGAAGGATTTTCATTTCTTGCCTCCTTGCCCTTAGGAATATTCGCTCTGTGGTTGCGCCGGTTCTTCAGCAATTGATGCAGTCCTCAATTTTATCTTGTCTAAAAGCTTTTGCCGGGGTGTACTTCATAGATATCCAAATAACGCCCACTAACCATGTTATTTTCGGTG
>CAZOTM010000330.1:0-2555 GCA_964582675.1 uncultured Clostridiaceae bacterium | reverse complement strand
GCTCAATGGTAGAGCAGCTGACTTGTAATCAGCAGGTTGTCAGTTCGATTCTGACTACCAGCTCCGGAGGTGTTCCCGAGCGGCCAAAGGGGGCAGACTGTAAATCTGTTGTCAGTGACTTCAGTGGTTCGAATCCACTCTCCTCCACCAATTTAAAATTAAATAGCAAACTCTTATCAAGAGAGGTGGAGGGATAAAGGCCCTGTGAAACCCGGCAACCGGCATTATGCACGGTGCCAATTCCTGCGCAAGCGAGATGAGAGAAGATTCATTGAACCTTCTGTGATTTTGCGGAAGGTTTTTTATTTTTTTTGTTCATTCCTGAGTTTAAATAAAAATGGTAAAGTGAGGTACAAATTATGAGAAAATTGTTCACTTCCGAGTCGGTGACGGAAGGACATCCGGATAAAGTCTGCGACCAGATTTCCGATGCGGTGCTGGATGCATTATTGGAAAATGACCCGGCGGCGCGGGTTGCCTGTGAAACCTGTGCAACCACCGGGATGGTCCTGGTTATGGGAGAAATTTCAACCAGCTGCTATGTGGATATCCCCAAAATTGTGCGTAAAACCATTGAAGACATCGGTTATACACGGGCTAAATACGGTTTTGACTTTGAGACCTGTGCAGTATTGACCTCCATCAATGAGCAGAGCCCGGACATCGCCCAGGGGGTGGATGATTCTTTGGAAAACCGGGGCAGTCTTGACAAGTCCTTTGAAGAACAATTCGGAGCCGGGGATCAGGGCATGATGTTCGGTTATGCCACCAATGAAACCGACAGTTATATGCCTATGCCCATTTACCTGGCCCATAAGCTGGCCCAAAAGCTGACTGAGGTCAGAAAGGCCGGGCTCCTGGACTATCTGCGCCCCGATGGCAAAACCCAGGTCACTGTGGAATATGAGGATAATAAACCGATCCGGATCGACACGGTATTGATTTCAACGCAGCACAGCCCGGAAGTCACTCATGAAGACATCACCAGGGATATCATCGCCCAGGTGATCAAACCGGTCATTCCCAAAGAGCTGCTGGATGACCATACCCGATACCTGGTCAATCCCACCGGCCGTTTTGTTTACGGCGGTCCGGGCGCTGATTCCGGTTTGACCGGCCGTAAGATCATCGTCGATACCTATGGCGGTTTCGGCCGTCACGGCGGCGGCGCCTTCTCCGGCAAGGATCCCACCAAGGTTGACCGCTCCGGCGCATATGCCGCCCGCTGGGTCGCAAAAAACCTGGTTGCCGCCGGGGTCAGCGACATGCTGGAAATTGAACTGGCTTACGCCATCGGCGTAGCCGAGCCAGTCTCTGTGGAGGTCTACACCTTTGGGACCGGCAAGATCCCCGATGCAGCCATTAAAGAGATCGTTAAGCAAGTTTTCGATTTAAGACCCGGGGCGATCATCAAAAACCTTGACCTGAGACGGCCCATCTATCAGCAGCTGGCTGCTTATGGCCATTTTGGCAGAAATGAACTCAACCTGCCATGGGAAGAACTGAACAAGGTGGAGGAAATTAAGGTACATCTGCAACATTATTTGGGATAACTTCCCACTGGATTTTCAGTTATAATAGGGTTGAAGTATTGAAGGAACAGGGTATTACAATGGGAAATGCTTTAAGAAGATTCCTGATCGGCTCTGCCGGGATTTTATCCTTTGCGGGCTATCAGCTATATCAGATCAAGTCCTTAAAAATCGAAGTGAAGGAACTTAAGTTCCCGGATCTGCCCTCTGAACTGGAAGGCTACCGGATATGCCATATATCGGATCTTCACGGCGCTTCCTTCGGGAACAAAAATATTAAGCTGGCCCAGGTCATCAATGCCCTTGATTTCAACATTATCTGCATGACCGGGGACATGGTCCACACGGATTCTGATTATGGGGAAGCCTTCCTGAACCTGGTTTCAGAAATCACCAGGGACAAGGTCAAACTGTTCGTTCCCGGGAACCATGAAAACTATAAACGAACCACCCATGGAGTCGAACGGCTCAACCGGGAGGTTCTTTACCGGAAACTGGCCAATTTTGGGGTGAAAGTTCTCAAAAACACCACCTATCAGCCGGAAGGGCTGCCCATCGCCTTTACCGGGCTGGACGATGACCGGGCAATATACGAGGATCAGGGATTCAAAGAGGATGGCTTTGTCCCCGGGGATCATCTGCCCATGGCAGATGAGGGCTGCTTCAATACCGTGCTGATCCACCGGCCGAATTATTTTCGCTCAGTGGCCGACTACGGATATGATCTGATGCTGTCCGGCCACGTCCATGGCGGGATCCTTCGGGTGAAGGGCTTTGGCGGGGTGCTTTCCCCGGATATCAAGTTTTTCCCGGAATTTGACAAGGGGATTTTCAGATACAACAATGCCTTTTTGCATGTCACTTCAGGCCTGGGGACCGTCAAGCCCATCCCCAAAGCGGGCAATCGCCCGGAAGTGGTCCTCCTGGTATTACGCAAGGGCGATCCAGCGACTATCGCCTGTAAAATCGTCAAACCTCTGGCTGGATCATCCCAGATTTCCAGCGGCTGATTGCCAGGCGAAC
>CAZOTM010000329.1:0-2559 GCA_964582675.1 uncultured Clostridiaceae bacterium | reverse complement strand
TCATAAATTAGAAAAATCCCATATCTGAGGGCAGCGGACGCATCATAGCTGTCTCTGCCCCGGTAATTCGCCGTGTCCAGATAATAGGCATAAAAACTTCCAAAATATTTTTGGGCGATTTTATATTCCTGCTTATGGGCATCACTTTCCTTGGGAATAACGTAGTCGACGGGATTGATGTCTCTGGTGAGAAAAACATTCAAAGAAATATCATACAAATTCATAATTGCCGCCATGAACTCCAAACTTGGCAGCCGTTTCCCCTTGATGTAGTCGTTCACTGCAGCTTTGGACACTCCGGTTGCGGCAGCCAGCTTCTCCTGGGTAATCCCATGTTGTTCCAACAGTTTTTTTAGGTTTTTCGTAACAACGGGAACTAAGTCGTTTTTTAAAAAATTGACATTGCCCTCATTGTTCGCGCTTTCAATCATCCGATTCATGTAGACCCCTCCGTTTTATATTATTTAAATGCTACCAGACTGGTTGAAAAAGTAAATTACTAATAAAAAAATATATTCATAAAACGGGAATTATCCATCCTGATATTCGAATCTGAGTAAATTTGGGAAATTTCATGAGCATTGCCCGGATTTTAATGGGCAGAGTCCTTTTTTAAAATCAGTCGGGCTACATTACGAAAAAATTAAACGATCCCGCAGAATGAGAATCCATTGCAAGTATTTTGTTGGAATCTGGTCGTTTTTTTCAAAAATTGGCATTCCCGGTTGGTTTAATTTGATTGCTGGATGAACTGTGAGGACTTCCCGATTTTTCTTTGTATAGGACCAGTTTACCAAAAACAGACGAGAAAATAAATCAACAGAAAGCGGAAAAGTTCATAAAACGGAATCAGATTTTATTATTCGAACATAAGCAACTCGGGTTGATGTGCACTGTTGAAATATTTGTCCACCCGTTGAAACTACATATCCTGCGATCACTGTATAACAAGAGAGACTACAATCGTTTGTGAATTGATTACCCTCAAACCGGCACACAAGACATTAAATATGTCGTTGGCGGCAATAAAATTTCCATCGGGCAGACAACCAGACAGCCCTGGTTTTCCCGACAAAATGAATAAACCCATGATTGATGTGCTTTGGCGTTAAAATGGTGGCAGGGCTTGTTATAATGAAATCAGAACAGAGCTTTTCGAAATGAATGAATACTCAAGGAGAAACACTTGGGTTGAAAGCAGCCCAGGCATTGCCAAACCAGCATAAACAGCATTGATCAGGACCTTTGATGGTCCTTGAAATCTAGGGGAGGGGTTATTGTGGATCAAACCATGGAAAACCAGGGGATTGCTGATCAAGCAATTGTTGATCAAAATAGTTTGGATCAAAAAAATCTGGATCAGGCAAAAAAAGATAAAGAACAGCTGCTGTCACGTTTAAGGGCCAAACCCGAACTGACCGCGATGGTCACCGAAGCCATGGACAACCCGGGGATCATCAAAGCCTTGGTTGAATTGGCGTCCACTGAAGCGTCCAGCGTCAAATATGCCTGCACCAAGCTCATCCGGCTGGTGAGCGAACAAAGGCCGGAGTTGGTTTATCCTTATTTTGAAGAAATTGCCAAATGGCTCCATCATCAAAACAGCTTCATCAAATGGGACGGGATCATGACTCTGGCCAATCTCAGCGGAGTCGATGAGGGGAACCAGTTCGGCCCAATCTACGAGGACTATTTTGATCTCATAGGGGATCCCCAAATGATCACGGCGGGGAATGCCATCGGCAGCGCCTGGAAAATTGTCCTGGCCAAGCCGGAGCTGGAAAGTGACATCACCAGGCGGTTGTTGGAGGTCCCGGATATTGTCTATCTGAACAAAGGCGAACCTTCACCGGAGTGCAACCGCATCGTCTGCGGCCACGTGCTGGATTGCTTTGACCATTACTTTGAACACTCCGGCAACCAGGCGGCCATGCTCCGGTTTGCCCAAGCCCAGCTGGAGAGCAGCCGAACCACCGTGGCGAAAAAAGCGGAACAGTTTTTACACCGCCATTTGGGCAATCGTGAAAAACCATAAATTAAATACCAAACTCCAATATGAATTGCATCAGGAATCCAGGGAGTGGACCGGATAAATCAGTGGCTGGCTGCTGAACATTTACTTGAAGGTTGTCAAAGGAACGGGAGGGCCAAACATGAGGGATGCTGTAAGACTGACCCCCGAAGCATTTAATATCGATGCCCAATCATATTGTGTGCAAATTGAGGCGTTTATCCGGGGCAATTTACGTTCCAGTCACCGCCGCGGGATCGTCGTGCCGATTTCCGGCGGACTTGACTCCAGCGTTGTGGCCGCCCTGTGCACCCGGGCAGTGGGCAAGGACAGAGTCCTGGGCTTAATGCTGCCGGAACGTCTGGGCAATCCGGAAGCGAATTATTACGGCCGTCTCCTGGCGAAACACCTGGGGATCCAAACGGTGAAAATCAACATCAGCCCGTTACTGAGAGGCCTGGGTACCGGGAATCTATTCCTGGCGGTCATCTCTGGCCGGGAAAACTGGAAGGGCATCGTCACCAGGTATCTTAAGACCAAAGACCAAA
>CAZOTM010000328.1:1474-2567 GCA_964582675.1 uncultured Clostridiaceae bacterium | reverse complement strand
GCTAACCTAAAGCAAATGGATTTGAGGTGATTATCCTGGGAAACATGGTTGATTATGTCAGGGAAACGCGGGAGATCGGATTTGGAGACAAAGGGTTCAATGAAGCTGATGCCCTGGTATTCTCGCAAATTGTTTATTTCCCGATGAATGGGATCGTCGGCGATGATCCGACCAAACATTCCCTGGCTGAAGTTTTAGAAAAAGTATTGGCAAAGGATCGACCTTCTACGGCACTTTTCTTTATGAACCTGTCCAACATCAAGCTGATGAAGGAACTGGTAAAATCAAAGCGCTTTGGATCGATTCTGGTAAGCCGCTACCGGGAATTGAATGACATGAAGGAGGTCTGCCAATTTGCCGGGGTAACTTTCCATCATGATCCGGACAATACCTTTATTGCTTTTAGAGGGACCAACACGACTTACAATGGGTGGAAGGAATCCTTCGACTTGGCCTATAAGGACAACATTCCCAGCCAGCTCCAAGGCTTGAAGTACTTAAATGACATTGCCGATGAAGTCAATCAGAATCTTTGGCTGGGCGGCCATTCCAAAGGCGGCAACGTGGCCATATACAGCGCCATCCACGCCCCCCAGGCGATCAAGGACCGGATCCGGTATATCTACAGCAATGATGGTCCGGGATTCAACGACGAAGACGATTTCGCCAAGGATATCGCCGAGTTCCAGGGGCGGGTTATGACCTATGTTCCGCAATCTTCCATCGTTGGCTTGCTCCTCTTTCACACTGAGCCCAAAACCATTGTTCGGAGCTATACCGTGCCGGTCTTACAGCATGATCCATTTTCCTGGAAAGTGGTGGATGGACAGTTTGAACGCCTCGTTGGATTATCCGCGGTGGGTCGGAAGATCGATGAAGTACTAAAAAAACTGATCCAGCGTATGGACAAAGAGGAAGTTGAAACCGTCCTGCATATGGCTTATGAAATCATTGAGAGCCCGGCCAAGGCCGGGGAAGAACATTTCCCCGCCAGGCTGCAAGCCCTGGTGGAAAGCATCAAGGATATCTCCGCGGAAGAAAAGTCCGCCTTTTCCAATGTCCTGTCCATTTTCAAGGATTCTGTGATCGAGTC
>CAZOTM010000328.1:0-1374 GCA_964582675.1 uncultured Clostridiaceae bacterium | reverse complement strand
GGTGAAAGACAAATTCAAAAGCAGAGTCAAGGTGAAAAACAAAGTCAAAGGCCAAATCCAAGACCAAGTCAAAGACCAAGAGAACAAACCGGGGGTTTCTGAATCCCCAGATAGAGAAATTGGCCAATCGTGAATAACTGACAGGACAGGATCCAACGAAACCGCTGCAAGACCCATTCCACGGCGATTGCAGCGGTTTCCTTATTTTTTGGCTCGATTTTTAGAAACGTGAAGGTAAGACTGGACGTAAATCCTAGGCTGAAACGGAAGGTTTAAGCTCCTTTATCCTTCCAGCCAGATGTGGGATAATTAAGGGAGAAAACCGTTCATCGCGACCCTGAGGAACCATTTGGTCAAAGTTGGAGGAGTTGAAGCGTAAAATGGAAAACATCATTGAATGGCTGCGAGAAGGTGATGTCAGCCTGCAATACCAGACCGGGAAATATCTTCTAGGCAGATCTGAAGAGGAGTTATCCGGAACCAGACGGAGGATCCATGCGGAGGGCTGGGGAAAAGCTTTTTTGGAAAGGCGGCAGCCTTCAGGTCACTGGGGCAGGGATTTTTACCAGGTCAAATGGATCAGCACCCATTATACGCTGCTGGATCTGAGATATTTGGAAATCGAACCGGTTTCCCCGATCCGGGGGACGCTAGAGATCATATTCGACCGTTATCGGGCAAAGGACGGCAGCATCAATGAATCCCGCACCGGGAAGTCCGGGGATGTCTGCATCAACGGTATGGTTTTAAATTATGCCGCTTTCTTCGGAGTGGAGGAAACCCAACTCCGTTCCCTGGTGGATTTCCTCCTCCTGCGGATCATGCCCGACGGTGGTTTCAACTGTCAGTGGCAGACCAAAGGGACGATCCACAGTTCCATGCACACCACCATTTCGGTGTTGGAAGGCTTCAATGAATTTATAAAAGCCGGCCATCACTACCGGCTCACTGAGTTGAAGGCGGCGTCCAGAGCCGCCGAGGAGTTCCTCCTGCAGCACCGGCTTTATAAATCCGACAAAACCCTTGAGATCATCAGCCCGGCCTGGACCATGCTGTCCTTCCCGTCCCGCTGGAAATATGATATTCTGCGCGCCCTCCTCTACTTTGCCGATGCCGCCGTGCCCTATGATCACCGGATGGATGACGCCATGGCGCTCCTCTTGGCGAAACGACGCAAGGACGGAACCTGGCCGGTCCAGGCGAAGCACCCCGGGCAGGTCCATTTTGAAATGGAACCAACTGGGGGACGGAGCCGATTCAATACCCTGCGGTCATTAAGGGTCCTGAACGCTTACCGGGAGACCTTTCCGACAGCCAAAACCCTTAATCCCTGAGGGGGGATTTAAAAAGCTGGACCTTAGTGGGACATTTCAT
>CAZOTM010000327.1:0-2577 GCA_964582675.1 uncultured Clostridiaceae bacterium | reverse complement strand
TATTCAGTCCTTATTCGCACCTCATTGGCACTTCATCCATTCGAAAATCTGATCCGATCCTTATGGGTGGGAATACCGTGGAGGACGGTTTTCCATTCACCATCCGAATATACTTCATATCGTTCAAACCCACAGGGCAACCCCTTGGCCGTCAGGAGATCACTGCTGTCCATCAGCTGAAAATGCAAGTGGGGAGCCAGGGAATTACCGGAATGACCCACCCTGCCAATCACCTGGCCTTTTTTTACCCGTTGCCCGGGAGTGACCTGAACCGACCCGGTTTGAAGATGAACGAACCCGGCATAGATCCCCTCGCCACACTCCATGATAATGTAGTTGCCGGCAACTGACCGTATGTCGTCTCCTCCCGGATCGAAAAAATGAGCGTTTTTATAAGCCTTGGCCAAATCGGACCACAAATTCGTCCGTAGCTGTTCCAGGTAACCATCCCTGGCTTGGATGACGGTCCCATCGCAGGGTGCATATACAGCTTGCCCCCAGCAGTAATAGTCCTTTAACGCAACCCCCACCAGAAGATAATGCGCCAAACTTACCCGATAAGATGGCCAGCCCCGCCTCCCCCAGTCAACCTGGATAAAGTCATAGGCGTATCTTGTCCCCAGTTGGTTTGTCCCATGGCTGGGGATTTTCGTTCCCGGAGTGTTTGGCGATAGCCATTCTCCCCGCAAAGGAAATTCAACCAGGATCGGCGCCTGTGTATCAATCATCTCATTTCTCCTCTCCATCCGGTTGTTCTTTCCATGACCGCTGACCTAATCCGTCAGCGCAAGGGGATTACGGTTTCCAGCGGTAATATGAGGGGGCTGTCCTCTGCGGAACCGAGCCCTGGGTTCACCTCTGGAGCGGATTTTTCGGGCAACTCCCGATTCATGGAAGGATCGGCGGCTCGACCTGGCCCAGGACAGCTTCAAAGCTCAATTGCAGCTGATTACCACCGTTGCGTTGTTTCAGCCAGAGTTTTCACCCGCCCCAGCGCCCTGGGAAACAGACTGTTGAAGGTTTCTTCCAGATCAATGGGTACATCCATAGTAACGGTCAAGGTGGTAACACCATTTTTCTCGGCCAGAGAATAACTTTCGGTTCCTCCGGCCCACTCCTTGTCCCGTTCTTCACGGCCGCTGTCTTTTGTATCTGCGCTGTGTCTCAACAAGATTAACTTATTGGGAATCAGGGTCTCGACCAGACTCGTCACCCCATAACCATTTACGGAGGATATGTACTGGATCTCCTTGCCCTCTTCCATGACCCCCGCCATATAGGTGCCTTCATCGATCAAATTTGCCCAGTCACGGAAATTTGCATCCTCCCACAGGGTTGCCCAGACGGTTTCTTTTGAGGCTTTAATTTCGATGGAGAATTGCAGTTCCTTCATAGGAGCCTCCTTGACAATTCGTTTCATAAACCAATCCAGCGGGCGATCTTCAATGTGGTCTGAACAGCCCGGCTGAACTTTTGGGTTGAAGAACCCCGCTTTTGGCTTTTTAATATCCAATCCTGGCTCAATACTGTTCCATTCAACCCAATTTCAAATCCAATACTAAACCAATACTAAACCAATACTAAATCAGAATTAAATCAATATTCAGGCGGCAAAGCCATCATTTCTTCATAGTCAAACACCGGACCATCCACACACATGTAGTGGCTGCCGACTTTGCAATGGCCGCATTTTCCTGCGCCACAGCGCATATGCGTCTCCAGGGTCACCAGGATATCTTTCGGCTTCATGCCCAGATCCATCAGGTCTTTGGCCACTTTCTTGATCCGTTCCGGCGATGCGCAGACCAAGGCGGTGGTGTTGGACCAGTCCAGACCCAAATCCGGCAGCAGGTCATTCACATAGCCGCGATGGGCGTCGACTTCTTCCGTAGGCTCCTTGATGGCATACTTTACGGTCAAATTGGGGACTTTTCCCCATTCCAGCATTTCCTCTTTATAGAGCAGTTTTTCATAGCGCAGGGCGCTGGCCATCACAATAATCTGTTGGAATTCCCCTGAGTTGTTAATGACTGGTTCAATCACGGTTCTCAGCGGTGCCATGGCAACTCCCGAACCGATGAAAATTAAATTGCGCCCCTTGAGGCTCTCGTAGGGGAACGCCCGGCCGTAGGGCCCCCGTAAACCCACCTTGTCCCCGGCCTTCATGCTGAATAACTTATCGGTGACGGAACCAACGTTTTTAAAGTCAAACACCAATTCGTCCAGCTGGCCCGGTCCAAAGGGGATGGACAGGGGTACCTCCCCTTCGCCAAACACCGTTACCTGGAAAAATTGTCCTTTGTGCTCATAGTTTTTATGGAGCTCCGGGTCATCGTATTTCATAAAGATCCGCTTGATTTCAGAGGTTTCCTGTTTCACCCGGGTTATGGTTGCAACATCCGGGGTAAACAGACTCTGGCCGGATTTCAACTGCCGATCCATGATCTCATGGCGCAGCTTGGTGGTTTGATGGACCGCCGGGACCTCAGGATGATCCTGCGCCGCTTTTTGCATTTTCCCAATGATGTCGATGATGCTGATATAGGTGGGACATACGTCCGTGCACCGGCCGCAGCC
>CAZOTM010000326.1:0-2592 GCA_964582675.1 uncultured Clostridiaceae bacterium | reverse complement strand
GCGATGGTTTTATTGATGCCGGAGATATAGGTCAACAGCGACGGGGTCGCCGTATTCAAATCCACCCCCACGGAGTTGACGCAGCCTTCCACGACGCCGGTCAAAGACTCTGACAGCTTTTTCTGGTCGATGTCGTGCTGGTATTGGCCGACGCCGATGCTTTGCGGGTCGATCTTGACCAGCTCGGCCAAAGGATCCTGCAGACGCCGGCCGATGCTGATGGCGCCCCGGACGGTGACATCCAGATCGGGATATTCCTTCGTCGCCAGGTCACTGGCCGAATAGACCGAAGCCCCGGCTTCATTGGTTATGACATACGCCAGCTCCCGATCCTCTTCCTTCTTCAATTCAGCGATGAGTTCAGCCACCACGGCCTCCGATTCCCGGGAAGCGGTGCCGTTGCCGATGGAGATGATGTCCACATTATGTTTTCGGATCAGGGCTTTCAAGGTCCGTTTCGTGCCGGCGATATCCTTTCTGGGTTCTGTGGGGTAGACTGCCGTTGATTCCAGGTATTTGCCGTTTTCATCCAATACAGCGATCTTGCAGCCGGTCCGAAACCCCGGATCATAACCCATGATCCGTTTGCCCTTGATGGGCGACTGCATCAGGAGAGCCTGAAGATTGCGGCTGAAGACATCGATGGCGCCGTCCTCGGCCATGGTTGTTAAGCCATTGCGGATCTCCCGCTCAATGGAGGGCCAGATCAGCCGTTTCAATGAATCTTTGACGGCATTCTCCACATAGGGCTGATTGCTCTCGGTGAGGGGCACCAGAGTTTTCAGCATATGGCTTTGCAGGATGTCCTGGTTCATTTCCATGACGACCTTTAAGATTCCCTCTTTTTCTCCCCGGTTGATGGCCAATATCCGATGGCCGGGAATATTTTTGACCTGCTCCTGATAGTCAAAATACATCTCGTAGGGCGAATGCTCGCCTTTGCCCGTGGTTTTGATCACCGCCAGCTTCATGACTGTCTCGCGGATCCACTTGCGGTTGGCGGCATCGTCGGAAAAGATCTCCGCCAGGATATCCTGGGCATAGTCCACGGCTTTCTCCGGCGTGGTCACGTCTTTTTCCCCATTCAAGTATTTTTCGGCTTCCTGGAGGACATTCCCTGTCCCGGCTAAAATAAACTCCGCCAGACCCTGCAAGCCCTTTTCCTGGGCGATGGTGGCCCTGGTCCGTTTTTTGGGCCGGAAGGGCCGGTAGAGGTCATCCACTTCCGTCACAGTTTCCCCTGCTTCGATGGCCGCCCGCAATTCGTCGGTCAGTTTGCCCTGCTCTTCAATGAGCCGGATGACGTCGTCTTTTTTCTGGATCAAATTGCGCAGGGATACCAAACGCTCTGCCAGCTTGCGCAGCACTTCATCATCCAGTGAACCGGTCAATTCCTTCCGGTAGCGGGCAATAAAGGGGACTGTATTGCCCTCATCCAGCATGGTGATGGCGCTTTGGGCCTGTTCCGGCTTAATATTCAGTTCCTGGGCGATTTTTTCAGCAATATTCAAATCAATTTCCCTCCTGGGCGTTGCTCTTTAAGAAGGCGCGGATGAACAGATCGATATCCCCATCCAATACCCCCGAGACATTGGCGGTTTCCGCCAGGGTTCGGTGATCCTTGACCATTTGATAGGGATTGAAGACGTAGGAACGGATCTGCGATCCCCAGCCCATGTCCTTCAATTCCCCGGACAATTCTTCGATCTTGTCCTTATGGGCCCGCTCCTTGAGTTCCACCAGCTTGGCCTTCAGTAAGGACAGAGCCACATCCTTGTTATGGTGCTGGCTTCGCTCATTCTGACACTGGACCACGATGCCAGTGGGGATATGGGTCATCCGGACCGCGGAATCCGTTTTGTTGACGTGCTGACCGCCGGCTCCGGATGCCCGGAAAGTGTCCGTTTTGATGTCCAGTGGATTGATCTCCACATCCTGGGCTGGGGTCAGTTCCGGCAGGATTTCCACGGAGGCGAAGGAAGTCTGCCGTTTATTGTTCGTATTGTAGGGGGATATCCGCACCAGCCGGTGGATGCCTTTTTCTGATTTTAAAAAGCCATAGACATTCTCCCCGCTGATCTTGATGGATGCATCCCGGATACCGGCTTCATCCCCCGGGATCAAGTCGAGGATCTCCGTCTTGTAGCCGTTTTTTTCCGCCCATTTCATGTACATACGCATCAGCATCTCGGTAAAATCCTGGGCATCCGTACCGCCCACCCCCACATGGAGGCTTAAAATGGCATTGTTCCCGTCGTATTCCCCCTTGAGATGAATGGTCAGGAGAAAGTTTTCAACCTCTTCCTCCAAGTCGATGAATTCGCGATAAAGCTCTCTTTCCACCCCTTCATCCCCTTCTGTCATTTCCGCCAGGAGGAGAATGTCCTCGAACTTTTTGTCCAGGTCACATACGGTCTTCAGTTTGGCCTCAATGGATTTCCCTTCTGAAGTAACCTCCCTGGCTTTGTCCGGATCATCCCAAAAGGATTTTTCCTGCATTTTCATGGTCAATTCATCAAGTCGCCGCTCCAGTCGATTTAAGTCAAAGACTCTCCTTAATCTGGGTGATTTTATCCTTTAACTCTCCGGTCC
>CAZOTM010000325.1:0-2597 GCA_964582675.1 uncultured Clostridiaceae bacterium | reverse complement strand
GTTTTTTGGTTTTTTTAATGGCGGTGGTTCGCGAGACAGAACTCGTCTTCTTCTTTTCTGCCATGGGATGACAACTCCTTAATGTGTTCCTTGAACAGCTCCATAACTAATTAACTATATCATATTTTTAGGCGTATTGAATATTTTAACAGAAGAAAGCTAGGATAAACGCATCAATTTCTCTTCACTCGAGCCGACAAATGACTTTTTCTTGTCATTTGTCGTTTTTTGGCGTATAATTGTATTACATAGTCTGGAATACAATGGGGGCGATTCATTTGGCTGATTATCCTGATTGGGTCACAAAGCACAAGAAAAAAGGTACTTACATCAACGTGGTCAAAGGCAAGTACTATCTTTATGCCGCTCACTCAGAACGGGTCAAAGGAACCGATAAAGTGAAGCGCGTCTGTGATGGCTACCTGGGCAGAATTACTGAGGAAGAGGGCCTGATTCCCCCTAAGGACAAGGTCAGTGAGCCTCCTGTCGTCCTCGAATATGGGCTCTCCACAACCATTCTTGTCGTCTGTGACAAGATCCACAAAGGCATGCGCAGATCCTTCACCAAAGCCGGTGATCTGGTCATGGCGGCATCCATCCTCTCGTTTTTGTACGGAACCTACGACTCAGTACTCTTTAAACAGTCTTATTTATCCCGGCGGTTCCCTGACCTTGATTTCGATGTGGTTTTTACTAAGCCTCAAGAGTTTGGGATCCAGCGGGGTCACTTGATGATCCAGGACACTATGAAAAGCCATTTCGGCGAGGATCTGTCCACTGTAATGTTTCTTTTCCCCCTCGTCTACATGGTGAGTATCAACGGACGAATCTACCGTTCGGCAGAGCCAGAGGCTACCAGGGCATTGCGATTGAAATATAACTTGAAGTGGGAGGATCAGCCATGAGTAAGATATGCAGACCTATTCTTGAATATCGGGAAGTCATCAAAGCCACGGGCATAACCCTCGATGAGTACGCTCCGCCCACAAAGATCATGAGGCGGTTCATTCGGCTGTTCCGGGAGGTTGAAGATGTCAGGATCAAGGCAATGACGGATTACCCTCTCGAGGAGATTCTGGTGATCGCCTTTTTGGCTGTGCTTGGCAACGCCTCGGGATGGAATGAAATCGAAGACTTTGGCAATGACCATCACAAGTGGCTCAAAAAATTCCTGAAACTGGAAAATGGGATCCCTTCTCATGACACATTCCGCCGGGTCTTCTCATTAATTGATCCGGAGCAGTTGCAAAGGGCTACCGTGCTGTTCCTGATCGAAAACATGGAGGCCATAAAAAAATCCCTGGGCATCAAATCCCCGCAGCGCCAGTTGTGTATTGATGGCAAAGAAGAGCGTGGTACCGGTCGAAAATATGGTACAGCCGAGGAAATCCGTAATCTGCAAACCCTGCACATCTACGATGCATCCAATGGGATCTGTCTGTGTTCCCATCCTATCGACAGCAAAACCAATGAGATTCCGGTTGCCCAGGAAGTGCTCAAAACGCTTCAACTCAAACACACCATCGTGACCTTCGACGCCCTCCACACGCAGACCAAAACCATCGGGATCATCAGGGAACGTGGCGGCGACTATGTTGGCGCCTTGAAGGGCAACCAGGGAAATCTGACGCTGAAGGCCACAGAATCCTTCACGCAAGAGACTAAGGATAAGCTTCGCAATGACGAAAAATATTATTACGAGACAGTGGAGAAATCGCACAGTCAGGTTGAAACCAGGCGTTTCTATATGACGCACGCAAGGCAAAGGATGGTTGGAGGCGAGGAGTGGCGAGGTCTTCGAAATTTTATCTGTTACGAAAAACAAATATGCGACATCATTACTGGCAAGCAAACCAGCGAATGTCGCTACTACATAACCAGCCTCAATGATGTTGAGCTATGCGCTGATGCGATCCGGGGTCATTGGAGCGTGGAAAACCAGCTGCACTGGCATCTTGACTATACATTCCATGAAGACGACGACACCACGATGGATCGGCAGGCATTCACCAATTTGAGTATCATCAACAAGATGGCATTATCGCTTTTAAAACTAATTCAGCCGTTAATGAAAAAGAACATCAGTATCAGGAGGATTCGGAAGGGTTTTGGCAGGAAATTCGAAGATAAACTCTCCATACTGCTCAATGCCTTTGACGAAAATGTACTGAAGCATGCTTTAGAAAATTCAAAAATCACAAAAAAATAGGGATTTTAGGGAAACCCTGAAATCCCTTGGGAAAGTCCGCCCAAAAATCAACGTTCCGAAGGGATACGTCCCATGGTCTTAGCTGGCCATGGGACGTATTCCTCTAATGATGGTCTATTTCAATTGATGCGTTTGTCCTAGGCGCCCTTTACCCCGCAACCTCCCCGGAGGAAATCCCCCGCCGCCGCCCCGCCTCAAGGGGATTGGGCAGCCTGAGGGGAGCAAGGGCAGGCCTACGGCAAAGGCCCTTTGCCCGGGCCTTAAAACAGCCTGTTCCAGCTGTTATTAGGCGGCTAGGGGCTATTTCGTGCCGAAGAGACGATCCCCCGCATCACCCAGTCCGGGGATGATATAACCGTTCTCGTTGAGCCTCTCGTTCAAGGCGGCA
>CAZOTM010000324.1:0-2613 GCA_964582675.1 uncultured Clostridiaceae bacterium | reverse complement strand
TGGATTTGAAAGCAAAAGGCCGTGAGATTGCCATAATATCAGAGAATGACATCAGGCTGGGAGATGACAATTAAATAAAGCCAGCAACAGTCAGCCAGGACAAAGGCTGGGTTAAACCAAAAACGACCAGCCACAGCACTTGGTGAAGGAACAGATTTTATGGAAGAGAAGAGACCCTAGCTGGAATTCATAAACTCCAAAAATAAAAACTCCTCAAATCTGAGGAGTTTTGTCGTTTGAATTATGGTGACCCCAAGGAGAATCGAACTCCTGATTCCAGCGTGAGAGGCTAGCGTCTTGACCGCTTGACCATGGGGCCGTAATTGTTGACAAGGAGTATCATATCAAAGTTAATAATATAAATCAAGATAAAAATTCCGGAATGTTTACTAAAAGACCAGCCACCCGCCTGAGTAAAAACCAGCAAGGCTGGTTTTTACTCAAAGGAAGCCAGAATGGCCTCATAAATGGCCGTGATCGTCGGCAGCATTTCACCTGCGCTCTCCATGGTGGGTATTTCTACCAGCCTGGCCCCGGTTTCTTTGGCAAGGGTTTCTGAGACCTTAGGGGAAGCCGCTGTTTCCGTGAAAACCGTGGTGATTTGATTGGCTTTTACAAAATCCACCAGCTCCCTGATTTTCTGGGGAGTCGGCTCTCCTTCGCCGAAAGGCCCTTCCACTGCGACCTGGTTTAGGCCAATGTTCCGGCACAAATAAGCAAAGGCTTCATGGCCGGTTACGAAGGCATTGCCCCGGTAGGGTTCAAATTTCTTTTCATAGGCGGCTTGAACTGCGTTGGCTTCCCGGATGAACTGAGCATAATTGCCTTCAAAGAAAGCTTTATTTTCCGGTGAAATGCTGGATAATGCCTTTAACGCATTTGCCGCCATGATTTTGGTTTCCTCCAGACCGAGCCAAATGTGGGGATCCGTCCCTTCTGTCCCGGTGCTGATCGGGGTGATTCCCTGGGAAAGATCGATTTTGGGGGTAGATTTGGCAAAATCAGGGTCCTGGGCCCAATGCTCCATATCCAGGCCGTTGAGGAACAAGGCCGAGGCTTCCCCCAACTTTTGCATATCCTTAGGGGAGGGTTCAAAGTCGTGGGGTTCAGTGCCTGGCTTTACAAAGACGCTGGTTGAAACTTTCGCTCCGCCGATGGTCCGGACGATTTGGTCCACCGGATTGAAGGATGTTACCACGTGGATGACACCTTGGGCATCTAAAGCGGGGGTTGTGGTGCTGACAGCTTCCGAGCAGCCAGTCAGTAAAAAGGTCAGGGAGAGGATCGCAGCGATCCTGGATGTATATTTCATTCGATTAAAACCTCCATGTAAATGCGAACAATTCGCATTAACAATATAGTATATTATTTGTTAAAGGTCAAGACAAAAAAATGCCATAGAATGTTAACGATGAAGCGGTGAAATGTTTTCCGGATTCAGTTATCATAAGCAGTAAGTGAAGGCCGGGACATCGCCTAGCGACCAGGACAGGCTAATATCGATCACTGGCGTATCCAATGGATACCAGGGAGACAGGATTTGAATGGATCAAACCAAGATTTACATAGAGAAAACCAAACAACCGTAAAGGGTGACGGATTGGAAGTTGGGCATCACAGTCTTTCTGAGATCGTTAAGGTATTTTTGAAGCTGGGCTTCACAGCTTTCGGCGGTCCGGCCGCCCATATCGCATTGATGGAGGAGGAGCTCGTCACCAAACGCCAGTGGATCGATCGCCAGAAATACCTGGATATCATCGGGTTGACCAATCTCCTGCCCGGACCCAATTCAACGGAAGTTGCCATCATGATGGGGTATTTACGGGGCGGCATCAAGGGGCTGTTCCTGGCCGGGGCTTCCTTCATCATGCCGGCCATGGTGATGGTCACCATCCTGGCGTCCTTATATGTCAGGTTCGGAGCTTTCCCCCAGTTGGCCGGGATCATGTATGGAATCAAACCGGTGATTTTTGCGGTGATTTTGATCGCCCTCTACAAATTTTTTAAGACGGCTGTTAATGACCTGAGCAGCGGCATATTCTTCATCGCTGCCGTTGCCCTGGCGTTTTTAAATGTGAATGAGATCCTTCTGCTCATCGGTTTCGGACTGGCAATGCCGGTGTTTAAAAGGCTCCGGGACGGGACTAAGGAAGCCGGCAAGCTCAGATCCTTCAGCCTGCCCCTGGCGGTTTGGCTGGCGCTGTCGATAGACAGCGGCGTCCGTATGAAGGTTTCGGAGCTGTTCCTGACCTTTTTGAAAATTGGCTCGGTGCTGTATGGCTCCGGCTATGTACTTCTGGCGTTCATCGAAAGGGAATTTGTCAATGCCAGGGGAGTACTGACAATCAAAGAATTGATGGATTCTGTGGCCATCGGCCAATTTACTCCGGGTCCGGTCTTTACTACCGCCACCTTTGTGGGCTATCTCCTGGGCAGACTGCCGGGGGCCATCGGAGCCACCTTGGGCATCTTTCTGCCTTCCTTCCTGCTGGTTTGGCTGCTTAAGCCGGTCTTGTTCAAAATGAGGGACTCCCATCTCTTGAGGCAGGTCCTGGATGGAGTCAATTTAGCCTCCCTGGGATTGATGGCAGCGGTATCCATAACCTTTGGCCG
>CAZOTM010000323.1:0-2626 GCA_964582675.1 uncultured Clostridiaceae bacterium | reverse complement strand
TGGAACACCAAATCCCGGTCCTTAAACTGGACTATGGCAATCTGCCCTGGAACCAGGATTCCCGGGAAATGGCTGATGGTCTGATCCAAAAGATCCTAAGGGACGCCGGGGCGGATCGCTTCGCCAAATTGATATTTATCGCCGCCAGCATCGGGACCGTCTTCGCCACGGATATCATCCAGGCCGGCTTTCCCAAAGCTTGCGCCATTCTGTTTGCCCCCATCGACGGTGCCCTGGAAGGGATGAAGGGGATCAGCTTCCTGGCTTTTTCCGGATCTGAGGACCCTCTCCTTACGGTGGAAACCGCCAGGCTGCACTTAGATGCCAGTTTCGGGAACCTGGAGTTTCTGCCCAAAGCCGATCACCACCTGACCTTGGTGTCGGCGATGAAAACCATGGCCATGCATCAGCACATCATGGCTAAGACGGAAGCCTTCCTTTTGAGCATTATTTAAACCAGTTAAGGATCAACAAACTAATTAATGATCAACAAAACCAGTTCAGCAATCTCTGAAGAAGATAGCCATTATGAAAAATTATGGGTCAGCCAGCCCCGCGCCCCCTTTCATCAGAACCCTTTTATAGCAAACTATAACCATTGGAGGTATCACCATGAACGAAAATAAAACCCTGCCAACCACCTATGATCCAAAGACCTTTGAGGACAAGCTGCTCAAGCATTGGGCCCAGGGCGGATATTTTACCCCGGATACGGATTCGTCCAAAGAACCCTATACCATCATCATGCCCCCCCCCAATATCACCGGGAAGCTGCACATGGGCCATGCCCTGGACAACACCCTGCAGGATATCCTCATCCGCTTTAAACGGATGCAGGGCTATAATGCCCTGTGGCTCCCCGGGGAGGATCATGCTTCCATTTCCACGGAAGTCAAGGTGGAAAATGAATTATTGAAACAGGGCATCCTCAAGAAAGAGATCGGCCGGGACAAATTTTTGGAGCACACCTGGGCCTGGTCCAATGAATACCGGAAAAAGATCATGGAACAGGTCTCCAAGCTGGGCTGCTCCTGTGACCTGACCCGGGAAGCCTTCACCATGGACGACAACGTATCCCGGGCTGTCCGGCAGGTCTTCGTGACCTTGTACCAGGAAGGATTGATCTACAAGGGCAATCGGATCATCAACTGGTGCCCCAAATGCATGACGGCCATCTCCGATTCGGAAATGGAATATGAAGAGACCAGGGGGCATTTCTGGCATATTAAGTACCCCTTGGTGGATGGTTCCGGCTTTGTGGAGATCGCCACCACCCGGCCGGAGACCATGCTGGGGGACACCGCGGTGGCTGTGAATCCCAATGACGAACGCTTCCGCCATCTGGCCGGCAAAATGGCGGTCCTGCCCCTCACTGGCCGGGAGATCCCCATCATATTGGATGACTATGTGGATATGGATTTTGGCACTGGCTGTGTAAAAATCACCCCAGCCCACGATCCCAATGACTACTTCGTGGGCAAACGGCATGATCTGCCGGAGATCATCATGATGAACGAGAACGGCACCATCAATGAAGCCGGGGGCAAATATGCCGGATTGGACCGGTACGAAGCAAGAAGGGCCATCGTGGAGGATCTCTCCCGGGAAGGCTATCTGGCGGCCGTCAAGGAGACCATCCACAACGTGTCCACCCATGACCGCTGCTCCACCGTCATTGAACCCCGCCTCTCTGAGCAGTGGTTCGTGGATATGAAGCCCTTGGCCAAGCCGGCCATGGATGCCGTCCGCAATAAGGACATTAAATTTATCCCCCCCCGGTTCGAAAAAACCTATTTCAACTGGATGGAAAATATCCAGGACTGGTGTATTTCCAGACAGCTGTGGTGGGGTCACCAGATCCCGGTGTGGTACTGCGAAGAGTGCCATGAGGTCATATCCAGCGTGGATACCCCCGATGTCTGCCCCAAGTGCGGCTCGTCCCGCTTAACCCAGGATGACGACGTCCTGGACACCTGGTTCTCCTCAGCCCTCTGGCCCTTTTCCACACTGGGCTGGCCGGATGCCACCGAGGACTTCAAATATTTCTATCCCACCAGCACCTTGGTCACCGGCTATGACATCATTTTCCTGTGGGTCGCCCGGATGATCTTCTCCGGACTGCACAATACGGGGGAAATTCCGTTTAAAAATGTCCTGTTCCATGGCATCGTCCGGGATGACCAGGGCCGGAAAATGAGCAAATCCCTTGGCAACGGGATAGATCCCCTGGATGTCATCGAAAACTACGGGGCGGACGCTCTCAGGTTCATGCTCTCCACGGGCAATGCCCCGGGCAATGACATCCGCTACAACGAAGACAAGGTGGAATCTGCCCGGAATTTTGCCAATAAGATCTGGAATGCCTCCCGGTTTGCCCTGATGAACCTGGATGGGGAATTGATCAAAAAATACGCTGATTCGCTGGATTATTCCCTGGCGGATCAATGGATCCTGACGAAAAACAACGAGGTCATCAAAGAAGTCACGGACAGCCTGGAAAAGTTTGACATCGGCATCGCCCTGACTAAGGTCTACGAGTTCCTGTGGACTAAGGTGTGCGACTGGTACATTGAATTGATCAAGGGCGACCTTTACGGGACGGATGAGAAAGCCAAGGCCATCGCCC
>CAZOTM010000322.1:0-2628 GCA_964582675.1 uncultured Clostridiaceae bacterium | reverse complement strand
AAATGTCCTTCAAACGAATACATTTTCCATGGACACTGTCCATTTCGTCAGATATTTGCAATTATAGTTTCCGCACATTTCATTTCGATTCATTCTTCCGATCATCGAATTATTCCCCAGCCTCCTCGGGCTGCTCAGACCATTTATTGCAGAAATCCCACCGGAATCAATCCCCCACAGCCCCCATTTGCCTGCTCAGGATTTAGTTCACGGACCCCATGGATCAACAGAGTTGTGAATATATTCAATTTTCTGTAATTAAATTGATACCATTCTCGTAATAGCCTGATCGTGATTAAGACCTGTAGTATAATGGGATTAGATTAAGGAGGTTATCCCATTGACCATAAATATCAGCGCCAATGCTTTGGCTTATATAAAATCCAAGAATGAGACTTCCCTGTATATCACCTTGAATCAATATACGACCGAAGGCGGCATCCGCCTCAGCCCCATGATCAAATGGGGCAAACCGGAAGAACCCGACCGTTACAGCCAGGTTGAGGTTTCGGGTATCACTATTTTTCCCCGTAAGGATATCAAAGCCTTGAATGATACCCTGGATATTGGTCTGACCAATCTGGTGGTTTATAAAAAACTTTCCGTCAAAGGCTTGGCTGAGGAAAACATCTATACCTAACCATGATCCAGACTATGATCACCTTATAAACATATATCTGGAAAACTGCAGGATTGGAAGAAAAATTGATGCAAATAAGCCACTGGTTGACCTCATTGAAAATGTTGAACTCATTTCCAATCCCCAGCCCCGATTGGCAGGAAAAGAACTTTTCTTTGCGAAAATAGATGATTTTTAATTTCTGTCACTTTAATTTCCCAAACGACTGCTTATCCCCATTGACCCTTAAATTACAGCCCGGATCAGGCCGTGGGATACGAAACCAACCAATTCAAGCCAACCAATTCATGCCAACCAACCAAACCAACCCAAATTCAACAACCCAAAGCCAACTGCCCAAATGTCAAGCCATACCAGGGCACCTCAATTACTCCCTGACCAATTCTTTACTGGACCTGACTTGGCAAACTCCTGAGTTTAGCCATGGGAGGCTTCATTGATTACCATAAGGAGGTTTATCCAATGATTATCCACATCAAGGAACCGGCACTTGATTATTTAAAGGCAAAACAAGAAACTTCCATACACTTAAAGCTGAACCAAAGCAATACCTGCTGCAGCTCCAGAATGATTCCGGAGGTGGAATTGGGCAAACCGGATGATCCACAAAACTATACCAGGGAGGAAATTTCCGGAATTAATGTATACGTCAGACACGGGATCAAGGCGCTCCATGACACTTTGACGATTTCCCTGACGAACCTCCTGCTCATAAAAACCTTGACGGTTGAGGGCGTTGCCGAGGAGAATATTTATACCTAGACGCAGTCTGGTTCAACTGGAGCACACTTCAATCCCTGTCCATAATGACTCCTGGAGCAGCTGCCCCTCAGCGCCTGCTCCGGGAGTTTTTTTTGCTGCCAGTCAATTGTAGACATAACTTCTTCAGTCCCTGGATCTGCCATGATTCCTTCCGGATTGAAAATAAAGTTGTCAATGGATGCTTGACGAAAACCGGGAATAAATGTAAGGTAATTGTATTGTAAGCAATGTATTTATCAGTCATCATAACCTAATGGATGGCAACAGCTGACTTGTTTCATTGATTCGTAAAACCTGTCTTTGAATGGCTGTTACCAGCCCTGCCTTAAGGAGATCAAACTTTTGATTATTAACGTCCAAGCCAGTGCCCTGGCCTACATCAGTTCCAAGCACGAAAACTCCATCCATGTATCACTGACGCAATGTTATACCTGAGGCGGCACTCGCTTGAACCCAATGGTCGAATTGGGCAGCCCGAGTGATCCCGAAAACTATGTCCGCCATGAAATATCCGGAATATCCGTCTACATCAAAAATGGCATAAACGCCCTGAATAATACCCTGACCATTTCCCTGGCAAAGCTGTTGTTTTTAAAAATGCTGACGGTTGGAGGCATTGCTGAAGATAATTTCTATACCTAAAGGCCCCAATCGCAATGGTTTTTCATTGCATATCCATAAACCAGGCCAATGAAAAAGCGGCTGCGTTCCTCAATGGGACCGCAGCCGCTTTTTTAGCCTGGACTATTAAATTCATCAATTATTAACTTCATCAAATATTCACTTTATCTGCTGATCCAAGGTTCCCACGGCCAATCGAGCATTCCCATGGGATTTTCCGACAAGCCCACCCTGTGTCTCCCAAAGTCTTTGTTGTCCACCTATGAGTTTGGCTTGATTTCAACAGCTGTCTGTTTTGAAAAGCTGATTTTCAATTCAGCCGCCAGAATGGCGATGAAGATCAATATGCCGCCGATAACCAGCTTCATGGTGATGAGCTCCCCCAGGAACATGACCGAAAAAATCGTCCCCCACAGGGCTTCCGTGGAAAAGAAGATCGCCGCTCTGGTTTCGGTGGTATACTTTTGGCCATAGTTCTGCAGAATGGTGGAGAAAAAGGTCGACGCCAGGGCCAGAAACAGGATGGCGGAGACCCCGTCCGGAGGCGGCATCTCCATGGGTTTGCCTTCCACCAGGGTGGCGATCCCCGATAAAACCATACAGGT
>CAZOTM010000321.1:0-2635 GCA_964582675.1 uncultured Clostridiaceae bacterium | reverse complement strand
ATTCTACTATATTGAAAACGTCCATAAATTGAATTTTCGTAAATGTTTATATATTTCCCCCAAATTTCATAGGTCTTCTTTATAATGGGCTTGAGGGAGTGATTGTCATGTATAAAGGAACCAAGGTCATCCTTAGGGAAATGAGGTCCTCGGATCTGGATGAGGTCATGAAATATGTCAATGATTACGGAGTATATTCCTCATTCACCGATTCAGTACCCCTTCCCAAAACCGAAGAAATGCAAAAAAAGTGGCTGGCCAATTCCGTCAGCCGGAGGATCATAACCTTTGCGGTGGAGCTGATTGACACCGGTGAATTCATCGGCACCTGCCAGCTGCGGGCCATCGACATGGCCAATGGTAATGCCTATCTGTCTATCATCATCGGCAAAGCCAGTGTCCACGGCCAGGGCTATGGCTACGATACGGTCAAGACGCTGCTCGCCTTTGCCTTCCGGGAGCTGAACCTCCACAAGGTGTCATTGGCGGTCTATGCGGATAATCCGGGGGCGATCCGCCTTTATGAGAAAGCCGGCTTTGTCCGGGAAGGCACCCTGAAACAGGAGGTCTACCGGCAGGGCCGCTACTGCGACCAGTTCTGTTACAGCATCCTGAACAGGGAATTTTTAGGGGGTGAGACGCAATGATCCAGGAAACCATCGATTTAAGGCCGGTTTTCGGCAAGGATCTGGACTTTGTCCTCCGCTTGAAAAATGACCGGTGGATCCAGGGGAAGGGTGTCGGATCCAGCCTGCCCTTTACGGAAGGGGATTTTCAAACCATGCTTCAAATGACACCAACTGGTCCATCCTTCCACTTCATCGGCGAAAAAGCCGGCATCCCCGTTGGCTTGATCTGCCTGGAGCTGAATTTTAAGGACCGGAAAGGCAGCTTAATGATCGATCCGGATTTTAAAAGCGATGAGGACTATAAGCTCCTCTACCGAAAAATCCTGGTCGCCTGTTTAAAGTACCTGGAAGGCGGCCTGAACCTCACAAAAGTCAGCGTCAAAGCCGGCGCGGATCACCCGGAACTCATGGCGATTTTAGATAATGCCGGCTTTTCCCCTGAGGTCTTAAAGCGGGAAGATATCTTCCGGGACGGAAAATTTATCGAAGTCTCCGTATACTCCCGGATCAGCGGACAGCGAAAGGAGCAGCCATGACCAGTATTGAAATGAAGGTCTTAAACGACGGGAATCTGATCCCCGGGATGGGCTTTGGTACCTACAAACTGCAGGGGGAGGAATGCAGCGTAGCGGTGGAATCCGCCATTCAGGCGGGTTATCGCCTCTTCGACACGGCGGAGTTCTATCAGAATGAGGAAAGTGTGGGCTTGGGCATCAAAAAGGCCGGCCTCCCCCGGGAAGAGGTCTTTATCGCCTCCAAGGTCTGGATCGACTCCCAGCAGGCAGAGGATGTCCGGGGTGCCTTTGAACGGAGCCTGGTCCGCCTTGGGGTATCCTACCTGGACCTTTACCTCATCCATTGGCCGGTGAAGGATAAGGCCCTCCCCGCCTGGAGAGTATTGGAGGCGCTCCAGGGAGAGGGCCTGATCCGGTCCATCGGGGTCTGCAACATGGACGTCCCCCACCTGGAGGCATTGCTGGCCCATGGTACCATCAAGCCGGCAGTGAACCAGATCGAAGTCAATTTGCGCAACAGCCGCCCGGAGATCGTCAGCTTCTGCCAGGAAAGAGATATCCTGGTCCAGGCCTGGCGGCCCCTGATCAGCGGGGAAGCCCTGGCCGGGATCCCTGAGCTCATGGCCCTGGCCGCAAAATATAAGTAAACGCCGGCTCAGATCACCCTGCGCTGGGTCATCCAGCGGGATCTCTGCCCCCTGGTTAAATCCTCCGCTCCAATCAGGATGCGGGAGAATCTTGAGGTTTTTGATTTTCATTTGTGGGATCAGGACATGGCGATCCTGGACTCCCTGAACCAAAACAAATCCTCCACCGGTATTCCCACCGGGGCAGATTATTGACCCCCCGGCAGATAAACCCCAGGCTGATAAACCACCCAGCTGATCCTCAGGCGAAAAGCGGCAGATCACCAATCTGACTCCCCTATCCTAAGAAGCTTCAGCCACCCGACCCAAGGAGGAGCGCATGGCAGTTGAATACATCAAAACCAAGACGATCCTCACCAGGGTAAAGCACGATGACCGCTGGTTCCGCTATGACTATGGGATGAACCTCTACCGCGGCTGTTCCCACCGCTGCATTTATTGCGACAGCCGGAGCAGCTGCTATGGCATCGAGGATTTTGACCGGGTCCGGGCCAAGGCGGATGTCATCGGGCTGCTCCATCATGAGCTGGGGGCCAAACGCAGGCCGGGGATCATCGGGACCGGCGCCATGAGCGACCCCTATAACCCCCTGGAGGCCAAACTGCTCCTAACCAGGCAGGCTCTGCAGGCAATCAGCCGTCATCATTTCGGAGTGGTCGTCTTCACCAAAAGCGATCTGATCCTAAGGGATCTGGATCTTCTCCGGGAAATCAATCGGGACCGTCCGGTCATGGCCTGCCTTACCATCACCGCCGCCCAGGACGAAATGAGTCAAGTCATCGAGCCCGGCGTCTGTGTCTCCTCCCGGCGGTTCAAAGCCCTGGATGAACTGGCCAAGGCCGGG
>CAZOTM010000320.1:1053-2684 GCA_964582675.1 uncultured Clostridiaceae bacterium | reverse complement strand
CATGACCGATCCAGGTGCCGCCTTCAACCCGCTGGCCTGCCTGATGGATCTCCAGTTCCAGTTTTTTTGCATTATAGGCTGATTCCCCTCTGGAGGAATCCCCAATGAATGTTTGGGTGTACTCCATCAAAAGACCTTCCCTGCCGGATTTATCTTCCCCTCGGTATAGATTTTGGAAGACCAGCTCCCACAGCTTCAGATCGTAGACCTTGCCCAAATCCAGCTTAGGGATGACCTCATCTTTGGGTCCAGCAGGAGTTGTGTCCATGGTTCCCGAATTCGTTGAAGCTGTTCCGGCAGCTGGACCAGCTGTTGCCGGTGGAGCAGTCTGCGGTGTTGTGACAGGAGTTGTCGCATTTGGTATTGACGCAGCACCAGAAGCTGACGTAACGGCGGCGGATGTGGCATTTGCAGAAGTGCTCTGATTGGTGCCTTCGGTTACAGCAGTACCTCCGCCATCTGCGATGCTTGTGGAACTACTGTTAAGCCCACTTCGGATACCGCAACTGCAGCCCGTAAACATGTTCCCGCGAAGACACAAGCAATCAATAACCTCATGATTTTTTTCATTGGATTTCGCCATCCTTTAAAAGTATTTGGGTAGAAATCTTGAATGGATAAGGTCTTTCCTTAATTTTATCCCTTCTTATGAATACAAACAATAATAACCACCTCCTGATCCGTTTGTTATTCCTGCTCCCAAACAGATAAACCCACCAACCGGGAGCCCATCGAAATCTGGTACCAGAAACCAGTTGAAGGCTCGGTATAGCATGGGCGGCTTCATCGATTATCAGAACTGGGATCACTTCGAGCTGCAGTCCGCTGTCAGATGGCCGGTCATAAACACCAAAAGCAATCCTGGAAGGCTCATCGGCCTTTGCCCTCCAGGGCAATACATTACACACGGAATCATTTGGTCCAAAATCAAGAAAATCTCCCTGTAAATAGAGTATGTCAACTGGTTAGGCAACTGCTGTTTCATTGGCATAAGGTTTATACCCACAGAAGCGTTGGAGATTCAAGACCTCTCTTCACCCCTGCTTAAACAGAGTGTCCGCAGACATATTCGACTTCCTGCAAAAGCTTACTATTTGTTTTTCCTGGCTGGAAGAAGCCCCCACTGCTTAGCAATGGGGGCTTGTCATTTGAGGAGTCGATGCGTGCCATCCCCGTGTGTCCCACGGATATAAGGATGGTTACGACAATAGCTGGCCAATCAACCCTGGATTCAATTCCGCAGAATGATCAAGGCCAGGTAAATTACATAAATAACGACCAGGAAGGCGCCTTCTTTCTTGGAAATCCGGTGTTGGGTCCTTGACAAGACAAGCACGAGGAAGGTTACAAAAATCATCAGCCAAACATCATTGATTATTTTCGCATCAACCGTTAAGGGATGGATGACCGAAGAAATGCCGAGTATGAAAAAAATATTGAAAATATTGCTTCCGATCACATTGCCCAAGGCGATCTCGGTATGCTTCTTGAGGGCGGCGGTCACCGAAGTGACCAACTCCGGGAGGGAGGTTCCCACAGCTACGATGGTCAATCCAACAAGGGTTTCACTCATGCCCAGGGAAAGGGCAATTTTAATGCTGTTTTCCACCACCAGGTTGCCTCCCAGGACG
>CAZOTM010000320.1:0-1029 GCA_964582675.1 uncultured Clostridiaceae bacterium | reverse complement strand
CTTTTCAGCATCAGGATCTTCCTTCTCCCGATTGTTTCTGGCCACTTCAAGTACATAGTAAAGGAAAACCGCGAAAAATAACAACAAGACCAGCCCCTCCGTCCTGGTGATCCAAATTGCTTCGGCTTGCTGGAGGGGAATGTCACCGATCAGAACGAGCAAGGCCGCACCCGCCAGGAGCGCAAAGGGGATTTCCTTTCGGATTGTTTCACTTTTTACCACCAGGGGGAATACCAGGGACGCAACCCCCAATATTAATGTCGTATTGAAGAGGTTGCTGCCCACCACATTGCCGATGGCAACGTTGCTGTTCCCTTCCAGGGCAGCGATAAAACTGACCGAGGCTTCCGGTGCGCTGGTGCCAAAGGCCACCACCGTCAACCCGATCAACATGGGCGAAATTCGCAAAGCGGCCGCCAGACTGGATGCACCATCCACAAAATAATCAGCCCCTTTGATCAGCAGGGCAAATCCGAGGAACAGCAAAAGTACGGTCATATTTCCACCTCCAATAACACTTTATAAAAGTATACAGGATTTCTCCAGTATTCCAATGGTCATATGCGTAATTTTCCTAGGGATCGGACCGCTTGGTCGGAAGCTTTTCAGTATAACCTTAAAAAAAAGACGGCCGCATAAAGTAATCTTTCAGGCTGGGGGTTAAATCTTCAAATGCCGTTTACCTCAGCTCCAAAGTGTCGAGGACTGATTTTCCAACGGAATACAGACTCTCAATGAGGAATCAGCAGCTCCACCTCAGAACGCAGGATTGCCTATATAGCAGACATGATCAAGCAGTTACGTTTAGTTCTGTGGATCACCGACAAACCTCAGTCCGTCCTTCAGCATTTCGATTTCCGCCTCGTTTCCGGTAAAGCTCCCCCGACTGCTCTCGTAGCGTCTTCGCTTCAGGTTCTGATTGCGCATGGAGGGATGTTCCAAGGCAACACACATACTAACCGCCTTGAATCATAACTGCTTCTGCCGGCCCATTTTGTCGTCCAATTGACTTACCATTTTATTCCGAAA
>CAZOTM010000319.1:0-2699 GCA_964582675.1 uncultured Clostridiaceae bacterium | reverse complement strand
GTCCCAGGGTTAGGTCGGCTGTTACTAACGTTTTATCAAAATCAGGAGGTTCATCATGGGTAATTTCACTCAATCCATACGAAGGGTATTTGAAAACGCCGGAAAGTCCTTTGTGACATTTCCAGCTGTGATGGTCAATGCGTTGTTATTCACCCTGGTGTCCATTGTCAGGACAGCCATGGACTGGCAGGATCAGCTGCCTTATAATTTCCTGTTCAACTCTTTGCAGGCAGCCCTTGCCCTGGGTGCGATTTTCAGCCTGGCAGCCATCACTTATGCCCACAGCCGGCTTAATAGCAAAAAAGCCTTTACTGGAGCCAACCTCCTTGGCATGCTGGTGCCTGCAGCTGCCTTTCTCCTGGTCTATTCTTTTGGCGGAACCATGTCAGAGAGCTTTTATCCTGGAGAGGTGGTCTACATGGCAATGACCAGGATCGTGTCAGCTCGGGTCGGGGTGGCCATATTCCTCAGCCTCTTGGCTTTCCTTCTGCTTGCCGGTAAAACCGAAAAAGAGCTGGATTTTTCCGGGGCAGTTTTCATGACGTTGAAAGCCTTTTTCCTGGCGTTGATTTACGGTCTTGTCATCATGGGCGGTGCCTCCGGGGTGTTCGGTGCCATCAAGGCCCTCCTCTATACAGAGCTCACGACGAAAGTCTTCGGTTATATAGGAGCTATCAGCGCTTTCATCGGATTCAGCATTTTCGTTGGTTATTTCCCCGATTTCCACAAAGGCGCTCAGGATGAGCATCGGGCCGCTGCCCAAAAACAGCCCCGGTTCATTACGGTCCTGTTTGAGTATATTTTAGTCCCCATTATGCTAGCCCTCACCATCGTTCTAGTCCTCTGGGCAGGCCGAACCATATTGGGCGGCATGAATACCCGTTTTCTCAGCCTCTACGGGATTGCCGCCAGCTATGCCATCGGCGGTCTGCTCCTGCACATCCTGGTGACTCACAATGACTCCAAGCTGGCGCTATTTTATAAAAAGGTGTTTCCCTTTGCGGTACTGTTCATCCTGTTGTTTGAAGCCTGGGCGCTGGTCATCCAGCTGAACCGGTATGGGATGAAAACCTCTGAATATGTGTTTATCATTATTTGGATCATCGCCCTCGCATCAGCGGTTTTATTGATCCTGAAGAAACACCGGGCCCATCCGTGGATCGTCTATGTCACTTCTGCCCTGGCATTCATTGCGGTTTTGCCCCTCATCGGTTTTAGCGATCTGCCCTATAACCAGCAGGTTAGCCGGCTGGAAAAGCTCTTGACCGCCGAGAACATGCTTCAGGAGGATAAAATCGTTCCCGCCAAGGCTCAGCCATCCCAGAGCACCCGGGAAGGAATCGCCGATGCCGTTGATTTCCTGATCTACCAGGAAAATAACCCGCCCGCCTGGCTGGACAAAAAGAGTTTGAAACTGGATTCATTCCGCACTACCTTCGGCTTTGACCGGGTATTCCCGAACCAGGGTCCGGATGTGGATGGGGAGAACCTATACACCAGGCTGAACCTGCCGCCCATGGCCATGGACGTCAGCGGTTACCAATGGGAATTAACCTCCCTCCAGGCAGCTGAAAAATATTTGGATACCATCCGTTTCACGGGCAAAAAAGGCGACTACGCCATTTCCTGGAACAGCAATCAGCCCTCCGGCCTTCCCGTGATTGAAATAACCTTAAACGGTGAGAGCGTTTTAAAAGATGATTTAAAAGCCTACATGGAGACGGTAAAGCAAAAATACCCGCTGGGCAACAAGGAAATACCATCCGCCACCCTGGAGGATATGACCTATCGGATCGAAGTCCCGCAGATCAGTCTCATCCTGATTTTTAATTACATTGAGATCAGCGCCAACCCGGATACGGGAGAGCTGTATTATGGGGTCGGACCTTTGGCAGTATATTTGAACGAGAAATAGACAGTGAGTATAAACATCCAGGAATCAAGAATTAGAGGGTCCGGATGGCTTCTGGCTGTTTGCTAAATAAACCTCAAATGTGGCTATGACATACAGGCACTGGACTAGAAACTCTCCCCTGGGTAATCTAAGGGAGAGTATTTGCGTCATTTAATAACGAATCGATGAATAACATTAAATCCAGGCTAAAGTCCAGTGAATAACTCGACCAAATCAGTCGATTGTTTTTTAAGCATTGTTTTTTAAGGTCTGTTGCCAGGGTTATTAGTGATCATTGCAGGAAGAACCTGCGGGGTAAGCTGAATGCCAAAATGATTTTAATTTGCTCAATGATCACGGGGTGAATAATGTTCCATCCCAGGGCCGGCTTCACCGGGTTGAATTGTTGAGAAACTGATCGGTTGGATTTTAAGTTCCACAACAGTATTGGAAAAATAAATAGCTTTTGTTTGATTGTTGCCGTGGGTGCACCATTGGTCCAACCCTGGTGTCTCATCCATTGGGTGGGCGATAGAAATCAAACGAAGCCGATAAATCGGTAAGATTAATATGACCGTGGTTGGAAATGTTATTTTTCATTGGTGTTTGCAGGGATTATGCTGAATTAGGCAAATGAACAGGTTGACGGTGAGTGCATAAATATGCAATTAAAATTAATAAATATGCTTTATTTAGCTGGTCAGCTGGTAGGTTGCGTGTAATTCAGGGTATGGAATGGTTGGTGTATTATCCTGGGAAGAATTGCAGGAAAAATTAAGAGCTGTGGTGACGCCAGGTAAAGGCG
>CAZOTM010000318.1:0-2704 GCA_964582675.1 uncultured Clostridiaceae bacterium | reverse complement strand
GGCGGCTCAGACCGGGGAATGAACCGTTACGCCTATACCAAAGAGGAAGACCAGGCCTTAGACTATCTAAAAGGGATTTTCCAGGAACTGGGGATGACCGTGACAGTAGATCCGGTGGGCAACCTGTTTGCCCGCTATGAAGGGACCAATCCGGATTTTAAACCAATCGTTTCCGGCTCCCACATTGACTCGGTCCGCAACGGCGGAAAATATGACGGTAACCTGGGGGTTTTAGGCGCCCTGGAGATCGTCTCCCGGCTCCATGAGGAGGGCCGGCGGCTGAAACATCCCTTTGTGCTGTTCATCTCCAAGGATGAAGAGGGCACCAGGTTCGGCGCTACCATGTTCGGAACCGAGGCCATGATGGGCCCCTTGCCGGAGGCCATGCTGGAGCGGCAGGATGAGAACGGGATCACCTTAAGAGAGGCCATGGCCGCTGCCGGCTATGACCCCAATGGAGTCTTCAAGGCTGCCGTGGAACCGGGCAGCTACGCCGGCTATGTGGAGCTCCACATTGAGCAGGCCAGAGTCCTGGAAACTTCCAAGCTGCCCATCGGCATCGTCACCGGCATCGCCGGACCACTCTGGCTGTCGGTGAAAATCACCGGTGAAGCCGGCCATGCCGGCGCCACCCCCATGTCGAAGCGGACCGGATCGCCCGGCAGTTCCAGGATACGGTGGCCACCACCGGCAAGATGCAAGTCAACCCGGGTACCACCAACGTCATACCGGCTAACGTAGTCTACACCATCGATTTACGGGATGTCAGCATGGCCGACCGCAGTCAGGCAGAACAGGAGATCCGGGACTATGCCAAACAGCTGGAAACTGAAATGGGCGTAACCATTGAATTCACCGATATGGTCCGAACTCCCTCCGTCCTATGCGATCCCCAGATCATGGACGTCATTGAACAATCCAGCCAGGAGCTTGAATTGCCCAGCTTAAGAATGCCCTCCGGCGCCTGCCATGACGCCATGCATTTTGGCGCCCTATGCCCCTTCGGCATGATCTTCGTCCCCTCCGTAAAAGGCTACAGCCACCGGGCTGATGAATACACCCCCGTGGAGGACTGCACCAACGGGGCCAACGTTCTCCTTCAGACCATTTTAAAGCTGGATGACCTCCTGAAATAAAGATCGATGGATAGTCCAAGCTCCCAGTGAAATCTTACGTTGGAGCTTGCAGCGCCCTTTGATGTTTAAACTGGACCACCACGTCACGAAGCCGCCTAGGTTAACCAGGCGGCTTCGTAATGTAGTGGTTTTGCTTTTTACTTTTTTTACTTATTTAATTTATCTAACCCTGGAATCCTACGATTCTCCCCCAGAGCTGAAAGTCATCCAACTGTCTCCCTGACCTTGCCGCCGGATCTCTGACAAGGGGTCTATGCAGCGACTGGAAAATACCTCCGGGAATCATCCGCTTTCACTCTCTTGACCCTGCCTTACGCGCACACAGTCCGTATAAGCCCTTTAGGCTATATTATGGTTATCAATCAAGGAAAAGTTCGTGCTGGATCATACGGAGCCCTTGGCCCATTTCCAGGTGCCCTGGCCGGCTCCTAGTTGAAAGTGATACTTAACGATGCCCAGGTCCACCTTGGCACCTAACCCGAAGCCGGCTTTGGCCGTTACGGTGTCACCCTCCAGAGTAAACAGGAATTTCTGCTTGTTGTTGCCGGTGGGCGCCAAAAGGGCCGCCTCCATCCCGCGGCGGAACCAATCCGGCATTGCCCCATCCACCTTGCAGAGCTCTTCCATGGTCTTGGTCTTATGGGGTACACCCGGATTCTCAGGATACCCCACTGCGATGATACATGGTCGTTTTTCTCCGGGGAGGACTACCCCACCGCACTTTTTTTTGCTGTAGGTTCCCGCCACCCAACAGGTGCCAAGACCCAATTCCTGAGCCCTTAAAACGATCCGTTCCCCATACCAGCCGATTTTCTCATCCAATCGCTCCGATTCGGGACCCACCATCACCAAATAGTTTTTTGCATTGCTGAATTTTTGCAGCCGGGATAAAAAGTGATCAAAGGCCTGGGGTTCATCCAGACACAGCTGAATATGGAGACCACCGGCTTGATTGCAAGCCTCGATTAAGGTTTGCAGTTTATTGACAACATCAGCTTCAATTGCTTTGTCCTGAAAGGCACGTACGGAGTGACGTGCTTTCATGAGTTCCATCGTATCCATAATTCTTCTCCCCTCAAAGTTTATTTTTAATCAGTGGCGCAGCTACAGCCCTTCCTTGCTCAATCTGCTGGAAATCCGGGAAAATATTCCGCTCCTAAAAGCGAAGATCAGATGATTTAGTGTCATGCTTTTTTACCATTTTTTCCTTCATGACTGACAATCAACCGCGCCCGTGTCTTCATCTCATGCTCTGCGATCTGATCAGCTGCAAAGCCACCCCCAAACCAGTTTACAAAAAGACTCCTCAGCTGGTTCCAATTGGATCCGGCCGCTGCAGCTTAGCAAAACCCGGGGGTCTTATTACTGATTTTCAACATTTTCGTTTCTTTAATTTCATAATATACCTTATTTTCAGTGTCTGCCATCCTCCACATTATTGAAGGATGCCAACGCTAAAACCATTTATGACCTGGTCGGACAGGGCTGGTTTTGTCAGGATCATTCAAGACCAGGCACGTTCCCCAGATGAAACATTTTTGGAGTTTAGGCAATCCAGGCGCCTATGG
>CAZOTM010000317.1:0-2717 GCA_964582675.1 uncultured Clostridiaceae bacterium | reverse complement strand
CTTTCTGGCAAACCATCCAGGCAGGAAATACGCAATATGATCAATCATTAACGGTAAGGAGTCCGCCCATGAATACTCTCAATCGCAACAATTCCGTCGACAACCTGGTCAAAGCTGCTCTGATTGCCGCCCTCTACATTGCCGCCACCGCATTGATCGCCCCGGTTTCCTTCGGACCCATTCAGTTCCGGATCTCCGAGGTCTTAAATCTTCTGGCATTTTTTAATCCCCTCTATATTTCCGCCGTATCCCTGGGTTGCTTTATCGCCAACATCCTGTTTTCCCCCTATGGTTTGGTGGATGCCCTGGTGGGAACCCTCCACACCCTGGTCTCCCTTATATTGATCTGGAAAACCCGCAGCCTCCTCACAGCATCCCTGTGGCCGGCCCTCATGAGCTTCATCGTCGCCCTGGGCATCGCCTACGCCTCCGGGACCATGGCCGGCTTCATCCCCTTATACCTCTACATCGCCTTGTCGGAATTGATCATCGTCACCGTAATCGGCGTCCCTTTAATGCTGCTTCTGAAAAACTCCGGATTCATCGACGCCTATATTATTGACCCCGGTCATAAAAAACCAGTTAAGGGCTGATCCGTCAGCCATACTACCTGCCCAGCTTTTTCAGGCTGGGTTTTTCAGTTTTTTGACACGGACGGCCCCTTGCTTTGAATGGTTTGGGATCGATTTATTCAAAGGCACTGGTGATTTCAGATCCGTTGTCGGCTTCAGATGGGCTGTCGTTTTCAACCGGGCTGTCGTTTCCCGGCGGGGTGTCACCCTGTGCCGGACCGCTGGCAACCTGGGGAACTAACTCCCCCGCTGCTCCGGCCGTTTCCTCTGGTTTATCTTTCCCGAAGAAATCAGCATACAGCTTTTCAGAATTGCGATTTTGGATCCGGTTGAACAGAGCGATCTCTTCCCGGATATCTGCCTCTGGATGGTTTTGGGCAATCTCATTGACTGCTTCGGAATTCCGGTTGGCATCGGTAATGTCCCCCAGGACTTCCTGCCAGCGTTTGATCTCCTTGTATTGGAGAGCATGGGATGGTTCCTTGTCCTTGCCAAAGACTTCCATGACATAACGCATTTTCTTGGCTTTGATCCGCAAGGCATGGATGATCTGGAGGTTGTTTTCATCAATGGCATCATAGCCGATCTCGATCTCGTCATGCCAGGCGTCCAGCACATCATCCACCATTTCATCCAGGGACAGATATTTACCTTTTTCCGGGTCAATGGCTGATTTGATCCCTTCAAAAATCTCATTGAGGCGGCGGGCATACTCAGGATGTTCCAGAATGGAAAATAGCACCCCTTGCTCTGCGCTCCGCTCGGTTTCCAGGATCTTCATGAAGTTTTCACCGGTCAGGCCGTGTTGCGAAAATTCTTCATAATGGCTGGCCCAGTCTTTTTTCAAGACATCCAGTTCCCGCAAATAGGCGCACTGCTGGGCCAATTCGCGCAATTGGTTCTGATATTCCCGGTAGCGCAGTTTCTTCATCAGTGGTTTGAAAAACGCGATCAGGGAGCGGAACTGCCGGATTTTAACCCGCAGCTTATGGACGGATTCGATCTCCTCGGGTTCCGCCAAATAGATCTCACGATACTTTAAGATCTCCCCGCGGCACTCCTCGATTTTATTCTCCATATCCTGGCGAAATTCCCGAAAGCTTTCCTCATACATCTCCTGGTCAATGAGTTTCTTGTAGTCGCCGATGTCCAGATACCAGTTGACCTTGCCCGAGAAATCCTCCCGGTTTGTGATCTCCACCTCGCAGGCGCCGGCTTTCTTAAACTCCACTATTCTTTGGGTGATCTCGTAGACCCATTCTTCCAGATAGGGATTGTGGCCCACCAGAAGGATAACTTCATCCGCCATTTTACCGGCTTCGGTTTTAAACGCCGCCAAATCACCGGTCCCCAAGTAGGGTCTTTCAAAAACCCCTTGATATGCGCCATATTTATCGATGATCCCGGCGGTTTGGACTGCCCGGTTCAAGTCCGAAGTTAAAATCACCGGGTTGAAATCGGCCAAATACAGGCCGAGAAATTTTACGTTGTTTCTAAGCTCCGCCATGCCCTCTTGGGTCAGATCACGCAGGCGGTCTTCCTTGCCCAAATTGCGGTCCTCGGCGCTCCCGTGTCTGATAAATATCAGTCTCATAAATCTGTCACGTCCTTGCTCCATCTATTTACCCTCATCTTACCACATCCCGATTTCGCAAATCCCCCCATCAACCGTCTTTTCCAGGGATAATTCATTAGCTGGAGCTTGTGGCCAACCCGGTCCCAAACACTTGGTAATGCCACTGCCCAATTGATTTTAGTAAAGACTCACCTGCCGTTGGAAAATATCTGAATTCTGTGTATTTCCAAACGTACCGGTAAGGTTGCACCATGCCATGCAAAAGTTCCAAGGAACAGCCAACATACAATAATTGACCATTAATTCTCCAAACTGTAATCCAATCTGGCTTGATTCACCGCCTGGTGGTCATGGTAAAATGAAACTGCCGGGGAGGCGGCAAGTTCCCAGGCAGTGCAAAAATTTAAAATCTTGAAAACCCTGGGAGGCAAGACTATGAAGTATCCAATGGGCAAACTGGCAGCCATTCTACTGGGCAGCGTGATTGGCTTTTTCGGTGTGTTTAATTCGGTATTTACCGATGGCCGGCTCTTTGAGCGGTTGGTCATCATCGGCGTCATCCTCATGAT
>CAZOTM010000316.1:0-2737 GCA_964582675.1 uncultured Clostridiaceae bacterium | reverse complement strand
CCAGAGTCTAGTTTCGTACGCTAAGTATGACAGGCGGCGTCAGCCGCTTTTTTAGCATTAATTCCGCCCTCCTTTTTCCGTGTATAATAGCAGTAAGCGACGGGTCAAGCATCCCGGCGGGAAGCCGCTTGGTGATCACCCGAGGGGCGCTCCTGGCGATTTCGCTGACTGCTTTGATCAGAACTTTGATCAGAACTTTGATCAGACGTTTGATCAAAACTATGATGACAGCATTGATGCTGCTTTGATGCTGTTTGAGGCTGCTTTCATGAGGATGCCAAAGGGGATCCAGATGAGTAGCCGGATGAAGATTCGGATAAGGCAGCGGATAAGAAAGCGGATGAAGGTTCGGATGAGGCAGTGGAAAATTGCCGGAAACGCTGGGTTGGGATCGATATGGAATATGAAGGATAAAAATATGGAAACAGATAAAATCAGACTGCTCAACCCCCTGAACCTTGCGTTCATCGGTGATGCGGTTTATGAATCGTTTGTCAGACAGCGGGTGTTTCATACCCACCAAAATGCCTCCCCCCTGATCCTGCACCGGCTGTGTGTCAGCTATGTGCAGGCCCAGTCGCAAAGTTTATGCATGGGGTTTGTGGAGGAGCGGTTGGATGAAACCGAGCTCGTCTTTTACAAGCGGGGCAGAAATATGAAAGCCGGCCATGCGCCGAAAAATGCCGGCATTACCGAATACCGCAGAGCCACCGGCTTTGAATGTCTGTTGGGGTACCTCCAATTGTCGGAGCAGTTCGACCGATTGAATGAGATCATGGACTTTGCAGCCCAAATTATAGAAAAGGAACTGATTTGATATGAAAACCGGAGAAAAGCACAACACGTCCAAACGAGGCGTCGGGTCCAGATATTCCAAGGATAAAGGCCCTGTGGATGAAAATGTCAGGATCATTAAAAAGATCGTATACAAAGAACCGGAGAAGGTCGTGGACGAGAATTTAGTCTATGGCAGAAATTCGGTGATGGAAATTATCAAAAGCGGGAAGAGCATTGAGGCCCTTTACACCACCGAAGGGGAAAAGGAAGGCTCCATCAATAAAATCCTGGGGCTGGCCAGGGACAGACGGCTGGTGGTTAAAATCGTCGACCGGCGCAAGTTAGACCAGATGACGGACTACGGCAATCACCAGGGGATTGCTGCCCGGGTGACGGATTATGTCTACTGCGACACTGGGGATATTCTGAACCTGGCACGGACCAGGGGCGAAAAACCCTTTATCCTGATCCTGGATGAGATCGAGGACCCCCATAACCTGGGATCTTTGATCCGGACGGCGGAGCTCACCGGAGTCCATGGGATCATCATTCCCAAGCGGCGGAGCGTGGGGGTTTCGGCCACCGTGTATAAAACCTCAGCCGGAGCGGTTGAGAATATGCTGGTGACCAGGGTCACCAACCTGGCGGCGGAAACGGAAGAGCTGAAAAAGAAGGGCATCTTTGTCTACGGTGCCGATATGGAAGGGACGGAAAAATCCAACGAAGCGGATTTCTCAGGACCCTGCGCTTTGGTCATCGGCAACGAAGGCAAGGGCATTTCAAAAATAATGAGGGAAAAATGCGATAAATTAATCAGCATTCCCATGGTCGGCAAATTGAATTCCCTGAATGCCTCGGTGGCCGGAGGGATCCTCATGTATGAGATCATGACGGGACGGCTGCAAGGAAAAAAATAAACAGCTCATTGATCCCAAAGATCACTGAGCCAAGGGTGAGAACATGCAGGAAAGAGATTATTCCGCCATGGGGGATGGGGAACTGGTCAGGCTGTCCAATGAGGGGGACAGCCTGGCGACCCATGCACTGGTCAAACGCTATGATGATTTGATCCGCTATGAAACCAGATCGTTTTTTATACAGGGCGGCGACATGGAGGATTTGCACCAGGAGGGGTTGATCGGCCTGGTCCATGCCATCCGGGATTACCGGGATGACCGGAATACGGCTTTTAAAACCTTTGCCCAGCTGTGCATTGTCCGGCAGATCCTCAGCGCGGTTCAAACCGCATCCAGGAAAAAACACGGTCCTCTCAACAATTATCTGTCCTTTTCGACGCCGGCCAATTCCGGCAGCGACATGGACCTGGCAGATTTCCTCGGCAGCGGTGGGGGCAATCCCCTGGAGGCGTTTATCGAGGGGGAAGCTTTCAATGAATACCACCGGCGGATCGAGGATGCGTTAACGCCTCTGGAGCGTGCGGTGTTAAAGCTCTACCTCCAGGGCAGAAAATATTTTGAGATCGCCCATGACATCGGCCGGGACGTGAAGGCAGTGGATAATGCGCTGCAAAGGATCCGGCGCAAGCTGGACAGTCTGTGATCCTTCGGGGAGCCATCGGCTGCGGGGAAGGGCAGGGGTCAAGGGATGGGCAGTAACCCCCGGCCCCGGAGCCGTCGGGGGCGGGCAGGATGCCGGGATTGGCCAGGGAAAAGCCGCACAGCAAGGTACATATACCATAACAAATTGTTTTCAAGAAAAATTTTCATTAAAATTTTACAGAAAAATCGGAAAAAATATTTGACACATTGGATTCTTTTTAGTAGACTTAAGTCTGTTAGTTTAATGCCCTTATAGCTCAGTTGGTAGAGTGCTACCTTGGTAAGGTAGAGGTCAGCAGTTCGAATCTGCTTAAGGGCTCCATTTTTATTTAATACGGAGGTTTCCCATGGGAAAGGCAAAATTTGAAAGAAATAAGCCACATGTTAATATCGGAACGATC
>CAZOTM010000315.1:2370-2739 GCA_964582675.1 uncultured Clostridiaceae bacterium | reverse complement strand
GCCAATGCACCGGTGTCCATCGGCATATCCGTGAAGGACATTCCCGAGGAATTGAGACTCCAATACAATGTGCCCTCCGGCATCATGGTCATGGAAGTCATCCCGGGGACCGCTGCGGAGGAAGCCGGCATCCTGGCAGGGGATATCCTCACCAGCTTTGCCGGTGAACCCATTACCACCACCGTCCAGCTAAATACCGTCAAATCCAAATACAAACCCGGGGATAAGGTAAACTTCACCCTTTACCGGGATTCCGACAAGGCCAACTATGAAGGCGAGATGATTTTAAGGGCAGCTTCCGGCAGCTAAGGACTGGAAGAACTGTCTAATCACAATCATGTAGGTTTTTACCGATATGCCGCCCATGAC
>CAZOTM010000315.1:0-2360 GCA_964582675.1 uncultured Clostridiaceae bacterium | reverse complement strand
CACTGTCAGAGCTAAAAGGTTTATAGACTTGACCCGTTTCCAAAGCCAAGGTTTTGGAGACGGGTCAGGTCTTTTTCTTATATGGCCAGTCGGCTGTTTACCATACTGCATATTGCCGGCCGGTTTTAAAATAAATGGGATCACTTGAATAAAGGGTGTGTGTTTTGAGACTATTTATTATCGATTTGCAGACTGGTCAATGGATAACAGGATGATTTTTCAATAACTGGAACCAGCTGAAAAGGCAGCTGAAAAGACAATTGAAAATACACAATTATGAATATTGATCATAAAATGACACGAACCAAATAAATTAGTTATAATATTATCATAACTGAATACGATTGCAACATTGGGAATTGAGGGAGGAAGACAAATGGGAACAACTCAAAAACGATCATCTCTGGCGGTCAGTTTATGTTTGATGTTCATTTTCACATTGACAGCCTGTAACCCAACAGCCCCCGGAACAACTACACCTGCTTCACAAAGCGGAACGACCGCCGCAGTGACGACAACTGCCGCAGCCCCGTCATCACAGCCCGCCGCCGGCATTAAATTCACTCCGGGCACCTATACAGCAACGAAAATGGCAAACAATGGTCCTTTGACGATTGCTGTTACCTTTACTGAGTCTGCCATAGAAAAGATCGCGGTGGACAAAAGCACTGAGACGCTGGGCCTGGGTACTGTAGCGATCGAAAACTTATCGGATTTAATCATCAAAAACCAGTCTTTGGATATGGACAGTATCTCGGGTGCTACCTATACCAGCGGTGCTTTCATTGCGGCTGTGAGTGACTGTGTGGAACAGGCCAAGGGCGATGTGGAGGCGTTGCAGAAAGTACCATTGGCCCAAGCCCCGGCCGGTCATGAGGATCTGACCGTTGATTTGGTCGTAGTAGGAGGAGGCAGTTCCGGAATGACAGCCGCCACCCGTGCCGCTCAAGAGGGACTCAGCGTCGTGATCCTGGAAAAGATGGCCTTTACCGGCGGTGCCAGCATGATCGCGGGGGGAAGTATGGTGATTGCCGGCTCCCAGCTGCAAAAGGAAAAAGGTGTAACTGATGATACGCCGGAGATCATGGTGGAGGATTTTCTTGCCAACGGAAGCAATTTGAATGATCAAAAACTTTTGAATATGTATGCTCAAAACGTCGGCCCCACCATCGATTGGGCAATGGAATCCCTGGGTTTAAAATTCACCGGGGATCTGCAGTTCAATGCAGAATACTCCAAAGACCGTGTCATCGGATTGGAAGGCGGCGCAGCCGGCTATGGCCAGATACACCGCCAGGCACTGGATAAATCCAATGCCAAGTTATACCTGGAGACCCGGGCAGAAAAGCTCATCGTGGAGGATGGCAAAGTAATTGGAGTGGAAGCCAAGTCCAACAATGGGTCTACTTACACCATCAAGGCCAAAAAAGTCCTCCTGGCAACCGGAGGTTTTGGCAACAACGATGACATGCTGTCGGATGAACTGAAAGACGTCCTTTATTATGGACCCATGTCTTCTACCGGCGATGGACATACAATGGCAAAGGCAGTGGATGCCAAGTTCCAGCTCATGGACTATGGCAAACGCTATCCCAATGGGGTGGAAGTTGCCAAGGGGATCGGCAAGTCCACCATTTATGGCAATTTGGCAGCTTTTTCAAAAAGCGGAATTCTGGTAAACAAGAGCGGGAACCGAGTCGTCAATGAACGGGCCTCCAACAAAGCCATCCTGACCGAACAGCTTAAGGCTGAGGGTCAGCAACTCTATTTGGTAATGGATGGGGCTACTTACGAGGCGTTTTCCAGCAATCTGGCAGCTAACAGCATTACCAAGGAGGATTTGGAACGCTGGATCGCCAACCAGGGAAAAACCACGCCCGTATTGGTAAAGGCCGACACCCTGGAAGCCGCAGCCGCTTTGGCAGGTGTGGATGGCGCAGCCCTGAAAGGCACCGTGGATAAATACAATGGATTTGTTGCCAGCGGAACCGACCCTGATTTTGGACGGAAGGCAGAGTATATGAAGTCTGCCATTGGCAATGGTCCATACTACATCGTTGAACAAAAACCAAGATTTGCCACCACCATGGGTGGGGTCGTGGTGACGGAAAACATGCAGATCCTCAATGCTGACGATCAGCCCATTGAGAATTTGTATGCTGCAGGTGAACTGGTCAATGGTGTTCATGGGGATGACTCAGCACCAGGCGCCAATCTCGGCTGGGCGCTGACCTCTGGAAAGCTGGCGGCGGATGCCATCATCGATGCTTTAAAGTAATCCGAACAATAAGCAGAGGATTAAGCCACAACAAGCTAAAGGCTGCACCCCTTGATCAAAAATCAGCAAGCGCCAGCTTTGG
>CAZOTM010000314.1:0-2746 GCA_964582675.1 uncultured Clostridiaceae bacterium | reverse complement strand
ATGCCAAGAGTAGAATTCAGGGAAGACAGGTGCAAAGGATGCGGTCACTGCATACTGGTTTGTCCTGTAAAGATCATCAGTTTTGCGGACCGGATCAATGAGAAGGGCTATAAGCCCGCCACCGTCAAGGAAATGGAAAAGTGCATCGGTTGTGCATCCTGCGGCAAAATGTGCCCGGATCTGTGCATCACCGTTTATAGGTAGGGGGAAGCGTAAATGGAAAAAAAGGTATTGATGAAAGGGAATGAAGCCATCGCCGAGGCAGCCATCAGAGCCGGCTGCCAGTGCTTCTTCGGATATCCCATCACCCCGCAGACCGAGGTGGCGGCCTACATGGCAAAGAAAATGCCTGGTTTGGGCAGAGTGTTCCTCCAGGCAGAATCCGAAGTCGCTTCCATCAACATGGTATACGGGGCCGGCGGAACCGGAGTAAGGGTCATGACCAGCACTTCGTCGCCGGGATTGAGCCTGATGGTGGAAGGGATCTCCTACTGTGTGGGCGCTGAGGTGCCCTGTGTGATCGTCAACATCGTCAGAGGCGGCCCGGGGCTGGGCAGCATCCAGCCGGCTCAGTCCGACTACAATATGGTGACCAAGGGCCTTGGTCACGGCGATTCCCACGTTCCGGTCCTGGCGCCGGCGACCATTCAGGAAATGGTTGATTTGATGGGTCTGGCCTTCGATTTGGCGGACTTCTACAAATCACCGGTCCTGGTGCTGGGCGATGGTATGATCGGCCAGATGATGGAACCGGTGGTATTCAGGGAAAGGGAAAAGATGGAACTTCCCCCCAAAACCTGGGCTGCCAACGGATTGGGGACTCGGGAAAAGCACAATGTCATCAACTCCTTATTCTTAAAATCCGAGGAGCTGGAAGTCCATAACTATAAATTGCAGGATAAATGGCAGCAAATGATCGACCGGGAAGTCAGGTATGAATTGTTCAATACCGAGGATGCCGATCTGATTTTAGTGGCTTATGGAACGACCTCCCGGATCTGCCGCAATGCCATCAAGCTGGCGGACGAAAAGGGTTTGAAGATCGGCCTGTTACGGCCCATTTCACTTTGGCCGTTCCCGGTGGAAGGGATTGAAAAAACCATTGGCACCACAAAGCACGGGTACCTTTCCGTTGAGATGTCCATGGGCCAGATGGTGGATGATGTGACCAGATATGTAATGGGGCGCAAGAGGGTAGAGTTTGTCGGCAGACCCGGCGGAATGATCCCTTCACCGGAAATGATCCTGGATAAAATCATGGCGATGACAGGGGGAGACAAATAATGGAAAATAAAGACATGAAAGTGGTGTTCTCACCCACCAAGGTGTTGCTGGATGTCCCCACCCACTATTGCCCGGGATGTACCCACGGAATCATCCACCGCCTGGTAGCCGAAGCCATCGATGAATTGGGGATCCTCCCAAAAACCATCGGTGTTGCCCCGGTTGGCTGTTCCGTCCTGGCTTATGACTATTTCGCCTGTGATATGGTTGAAGCTGCCCACGGCAGAGCGCCTGCCACGGCAACGGGCATCAAACGGAGTCTGCCGGAGCAGGTGGTCTTTACTTACCAGGGAGACGGTGACATTGCCTCCATTGGAACCGCTGAAGCGGTCCATGCCGCAGCCAGGGGGGAGAAAATCGTCACAGTGTTTGTGAATAACTGTATTTATGGCATGACCGGCGGCCAAATGGCCCCGACCACCCTGCCGGGCCAGGTCACGGAAACCTCCCCCTTTGGAAGGGACGTGGAAACCCAGGGCTATCCCCTGCGCTTCTCGGAGATGATCGCCCAGATCGAAGGGGCTTACTACGTGGAACGAGTGTCCGTTGATTCGGTCGCCAATCTGACAAAGGCAAAAAAAGCCATCAAGAAAGCGTTCCAGAATGCCATGGATGGCAAAGGCTATAACATGATCGAAGTCCTTTCGATCTGTCCCACCAACTGGGGCCTTTCCACTGAAGAATCCCTGAATTGGCTCAGAAACAATATGCTGCCTTATTACACCTTGGGTGTAAAGAAGGACAAGGATGCGCTGGCAAAGGAGGTGACAAAATAATGGCACAGCAGGAAGTTATTTTTGCAGGCTTCGGCGGTCAGGGGATCCTCTCCATGGGGAAGTTCCTTGCCTACGGCGGGATGGAACGGGATTTCAACGTGTCCTGGTGTCCTTCCTACGGACCGGAAATGAGAGGCGGCACCGCCAACTGTTCAGTCATCATATCCGATGATATCATCGGCTCCCCGGTCATCACCCTGCCGGATTCACTGATCGTCATGAACCGGCCGTCCTTTGATAAGTTCGAACACACTTTGAAACCAGGCGGTCTCATGATCATGGATTCTGATTTGATCGCTGAGGAACCGACCAGGCAGGATATCACGGTGATCAAGATCCCGGCGCAGTCCTTAGCCCAGCAAATCGGTTCAAAGACCATCGCCAACATGATTCTCCTGGGAGCCCTGGTGGCAAAAACCGGGATCATATCGGTGGATGAGCTCCTAAAAGCTCTGAAGGACCACGGCAAGGAAAAATTCTACGAACTGAACAAAAAAGCTATCATGATCGGCACGGAGTACGCCGGCTAGTCCATGCGAACCAACCTTCCCGCCGGTTTGGACCAAAGCACAAAACGAAGATTGTAACAAGCAGAAGGAAAAAGCACGGCTTGAAAGGGTTTTTGGCTGATTCAGCAAAAACCCTTTCTCTGATTTATTCCCTGACCGAGTTACCCGTGATTGTTG
>CAZOTM010000313.1:0-2749 GCA_964582675.1 uncultured Clostridiaceae bacterium | reverse complement strand
ACTTTTAACATGTCCACCTTTAGGTGCGTAATCCGTTTGATGTCGCCACCTAATTCCGCTGCATTCCGCCACCCAATTCCGGAGGAAGTCGCCACCTAATTCCGGTAGATTCCGCCACCCCTTGATCAGAGTGTTGAGACGCTGGATAATTCACGAGAAAGCCATTAGAGCTTTAGGGAAAAACCCTGGAGGCACTAATGGCGGCAGCGAGGTTATCCATGCGAACAATTAAAGAGATTTTACGATTAAGATGGGAACACCATTTATCCAAGAAACAAATTGCAGTCAGTTGTAATATTGCCCGCAGTACCATCACGGATTACCTGCGGCGGGCAGCACGGGCAGGTTTGACCTGGCCATTGCCTTCGGATCTGGATGACGCAAAGCTGCAGTCCATTCTTTTCCCTTCCCGAGAGGGCATCTGCAATCAGGGCAAGCGTCCGGATATGGGCGAGATTTATAGGGAACTAAGCCATAAGGGCGTTACCCTCCAGCAACTGTGGCTGGAATATAAGCAGAGCAATCCCGACGGTTATCAGTATAGTTATTTCTGTGATCTTTATCATCAGTGGGCAAAGAAACGTGATGTGACCTTACGGCAAACCTATCGGGCAGGGGAAAAACTTTTTGTCGATTATGCCGGCCAGACAATACCGTTTACCGATCAGATGACGGGACAGGTTCAAGAAGCTTATCTGTTTGTAGCCACCCTTGGCGCCAGCAGTTATACCTTTGTCTGGGCAAGCCTCAAACAGGATTTGCCTTCCTGGATCGATGCCCACGTGAAGGCTTTTGCATTCTTGGGCGGCGTTCCGGAGATCGTTGTCCCGGATAATTTGAAAACGGGAGTTACCAAGCCATGCCGGTATGAACCGGAAATCAATCCGACCTACCATGACCTCATAAAATATTATGGTGCTGTGGTGGTACCGGCCCGTGTCCGCAAGCCCCGAGATAAAGCCAAAGTGGAATCGGCCGTTGGCCTTGCCCAAAGATGGATAATAGGCGCCCTGAGGAATCATACCTTCTTCGGTCTTCACGAATTAAACAAAGCTATTGCCGAAAAATTGACCGAGTTAAATAACCGCAGCTTTCAGAAGATGGAAGGGTCCCGCAACAGTCTTTTTGAAACCATCGACAAGCCGGCATTAAAACCTCTTCCCTTGGTTCCTTACGAATACGCAGAATGGAAAACGGCGGCGGTCAACGTTGATTACCATGCTGAGATTGATCATCATTATTACAGTGTGCCCTATCAATTAGTCAGAGAACGTGTGGACGTTCGTCTGACGTCAACCGTTGTGGAGATCTTTTTCAAAAACCGTCGGGTGGTTCTTCATCCAAGAAGTTATGATAAATGGAAGTATACCACGCTAACGGAACACATGCCTCAATCGCATCAGCGTTATCTGGAATGGACTCCTTCCAGGATCGTGACCTGGGCAGGTAAGAATGGTCCCAACACGGAAAAGATAGTCCGGCATATCCTGGAAAACAAACCCCATCCCGAGCAGGGATTCCGTTCTTGTCTGGGGATCATCAGGCTGGGGAAACTTTATTCTCCAGAGCGTTTAGAAGCAGCCTGTATCCTGGCTCTGCATATCAAAGGTTACAGTTATAAAAGTATCGAGTCGATTCTCAAAACAAAGCTCGACCAACAAAAAAGCTTCATGGATCCATTAAACAATTTTAAACCGAAAGCTCCTGTCGTTCATTCCAATATACGGGGCAAGGAGTATTACCAACTAAACCGAGATTAAACACGATTAACATGAAAGGAAAAATAACCATGCTCAATCAACAAACCATCGAGAAACTCGCCGCCTTGAAACTCAACGGCATGGCGGAAAACTTTACCTTACAGCTTCAGCAACCCAAAATGAATAATCTTTCCTTCGAAGATCGCTTTGCCATGATTGTCGATGCTCAATGGGACTGGAAAGAAAACAGCCGGATGAAGCGCTATCTTAGAGATGCAAAACTCAAACTCCCGGCATGTGTAGAAGACATTGATTATAAAACCCACAGGGGCATTGATCAATCCGTCATGATGAGGCTCATTGCCGGTGACTGGATCAAAAACTTCCAAAACATTATTATTACCGGACCTACCGGCGTGGGTAAAACCTTCCTGGCCTGTGCTTTGGCTAACAAGGCCTGCCGGAATGGCTTTCACAGTCTCTATCTGCGCAGCCCCGGTTTCTATTATCAAATGGCTCTTTCCCGAAATGACGGCAGTTATAGAAAAATCATGAATAAACTCTCCAAAACCAATGTCCTGATCATTGACGACTTCGGCATTGCGCCCTTGACTGATCCCGACAGAAGAGATCTCTTCGAAGTTGTCGATGAAAGACACGGGCATGGATCAACCATCATTACCAGTCAATTACCCATAGAAAACTGGCATGACATCATTGGCGATCCCACTATCGCCGATGGCATCCTTGACCGGCTTATCCACAATGCCCATAAAATTAATCTAAAAGGAGGTTCTATGAGAAAAAAACATTCCACATTGACTTGATAAAATACTTATGAGAAAGGACTAAAAACCAGCGTCGCTTCGCTCCGATCAGGGGGTGGCGACTTCCTCCGGATTTGAGTGTCGGTTTCCTCCGGATTTGGGTGGCGACTTAACCGGTATACTCATGTAATATCTATATCCAAGAATACTTCACCATTCATAGTTTCTATTTCATAGTTATTATAGTGGGTAAATGTTTTGAAGACTTTACCATCATCTACA
>CAZOTM010000312.1:0-2754 GCA_964582675.1 uncultured Clostridiaceae bacterium | reverse complement strand
GGGCAGGATTTCAAAAAAGCTGACGTTGGCACCCTTGGGAAAGGTTTCGGCAAAGCGCAGCTTCCGGCCCAGCCCAAACAGCTCCTCCACGGGGATGGACTCCCAATCCGGCAGGTGGAGAACGAAATGGGGCACACCGGGATCCCCCAGCTCGATGTAGTCGCCTGTATAAACCTTTCCGTCGATTGCTATGTTGACATTTACCTCATGGACGGTGGCCTCATTGAGCCTGACCTTGTAGCGGTTCTCGTCCAGCCGTTGGGCTTTGACCAAACCGGCCATGCTTTCAAAGGCCATGGCTGATCCGGCCAGGCCCTCCTCATAGGCAAAGCGAGCCAGGGCTCTGGCTCCGTTGCCGCACATCTCCGCATAGGTCCCGTTGGCATTCAAAAACACCATTTTAAAATCCGCCCCCGCCTCCGCCCGCTCCGTCAGGATCAGCCCGTCGGCCCCCACGGAAAAATGCCGGTCGCAGATTTTAACTGCCAGTTGGGGCAGCCAGTGGTGGGGGATTTTCTCTTTCAAATTGTTGATCAGGACAAAGTCGTTACCGGCTGCCTGGAATTTACTTACTTTCATCGGTTTACCTTCCCTGGTTTCCCATCAGCGGGTATCTACCCTGGTTTACCCCAAGCTTTCAGGAATCATGTCATTCCTGGTTAAATCCTCGTAGCTCTGCCGCCTGGTGACGAGCTGGTGATGGCCATTTTCCACGAACACAATGGCCGGGATGGGCATCTTATTATAGTTGGAGGCCATGGAGTGGCCGTAGGCTCCCGTGGAGAAGACCACCAGGGTATCCCCGGTCTCCGGCGGAGCGATCATGGTATCCTTGGCGATGATGTCCCCGGATTCGCAGCATTTGCCCACGATGGTGACCAGTTCCCGATCCTCTCGGCCGGCCTTTTCCGCGATCAGGCCTTCATATTTGGCATCGTAGAGGGCGGGCCGGATATTGTCCGTCATGCCCCCATCCACGGAAACATATTTCCGGACCCCCGGGATGTCTTTGATGTTGCCGATGGTGTAAAGGGTGATGCCGGCTTCGCCGACGATGCTCCGGCCCGGTTCGGTGACGATGGCCGGCCGCTCCAGCTGCTTCGCCTTGAAGAAGCCTTCGATTTTGTCCATCACCGGTGCCAGGAAGAAGTCATAGGGCTTGCGTTCATCACTGGCCAGATAATTGATGCCGAATCCGCCGCCGATGTTAAGTTCCTTCGGGACAAACCCGAACCTCCCCTTCACGTCCTCGATGAGGTCAAACAAAATATCCAGTGCCTTTAGATAGACATCATTTTCGAACAGCTGGGAGCCCAAATGGAAATGGAAGCCTAAAAGCTCCAAACTGTCCTCCTGGAAGACTTCCTTTAGGGCCTGGTAGATCCCGTCTTCGCTTAAGGTGAAGCCGAACTTGGAGTCCTTTTTTCCGGTGACGATATAGTCATGGGTACTGGCCGCCACCCCCGGGGTGATGCGGAGGAGGACCTCCACCTTCCGGCTGTACTGCCTGGCATATTTGGCAATGAGGCTGATCTCATTGAGTCCGTCGATGATGATCCGGCCCACCCCGTGTTTCACCGCCAGTTCGATCTCCCAGGGCAGCTTGTTGTTGCCATTGAACTCGATCCGCTCCGCCGGAAAATCCGCCTGCAAAGCAGTGATCAATTCGCCGCCGGACACCGCATCCAGGCACAGGCCTTCCCGGTGGATAAGGCGGACCATGGCCAGGTTTAAAAAGGCTTTTCCGGCATAGGCGATCCGGCAATTTTCATACTTATCGGTAAAAGCGGCTTTCAGTTCGTTGATCCGCATTTTGATGTCCGTCAGCGAATAAACATACAAGGGTGTTCCGTAGGTCGCTTTGAGTTCGACGACATCGCAGCCGTCAAAGCTGAATTTTCCGTCATTTATTTCTTTTATCATGGCAATACCCCGCTGGATCAACCATTTGATCCCAATAAAATTTGATCTAAAGTAAAGTTATCCTAAGAAAAGTTTTTCCCGGTTTAAATTGCTGCCGCCAAAATCCACTGCAGCCACCGGTTTTGAGTCTTTCCTTACGGTATATTTTCTAATTTTACACCAGGTGAGGCAGAGTTTCCATAGGGGCCGCTCTTTTCAACCAACTGAAATTATGTACCATATAGTTTTAAACCTTGTATGCCTGTATCTTATTTGTCTGAAGACAACTGGGGGTTTCGGAAAATAAACTGCCCATCGCCCTTTTTTCCAAGGAACTCATTCCCCGCAGCGATCTGCACGCCCCGCAGGAATACCTCATCGATGGTGCAGGCTGACTGATAGCCCTCATAGACGCTGTAGTCGCAGGCGCTTGGGGAAGCTGCTGCCTTAAGGATCTCCGTTTTATTCGGATTTAAAATGACGATGTCCCCGTTGGAGCCGGGCCTAAGGGTCCCTTTTTTGGGGTAGAGGCCGAACAGCCGGGCGGCGTTGGTGCTGGTCAACTCGACAAACCTTGGCAAAGACAGGCCCCGTTTGACCACGCCTTCGGTGTATACCACCCGGAGCCGTTCCGTTACCCCGGGAACCCCGCCGGGGGCCAGGGTGAAATCATGGAGGCCGGCGGCTTTTTCCCGGTACAGGAAGGGACAGTGGTCCGTGCCGATGGTCTCCACGGTGCCGTCGAAGATCCCTCCCCAGAGGGCTTCCACATCGGACCGCTGCCTTAAGGGCGGCGCCATGAGGTATTTGATGCCTTCGCCGTTGCCCCCTGCCGTATACTGGTCTTCGGTC
>CAZOTM010000311.1:0-2768 GCA_964582675.1 uncultured Clostridiaceae bacterium | reverse complement strand
TTAAAGCGGTGGCATTGTTCTCGGCCTGGTTTTTGGAAGAGAACAATAAAGTGACATCCTGCCCGGCCAGATAGGCTTTCACCAGAGACAAAAATTCTTTGGTGGCAGGATTTTCCGCCAGGGCGGCTCTGTACTTTTCACAGAATTCCGGATAATCCATCGCCCCCTGGTGATAATTTTTCCGCAGCTCGTTGGACGGGGCAAGGTTTTTGAACCAGCCTGCAATGTGCAGGCTTTCCCTGGTTCTGCCCCTCGGCCATAGCCTGTCGACCAACAGCCGGATCCCGTCCTCCGGAGCGTAGTCATCATAGCTCCGTTTCACTTTGATGTTGTGCTGTTTCACTCGGTTCACCCCATCCCTGGTGTCATAATTTTATTCTTAGCTGTCTTGTCAGCAGCAATCTTTTCTCTCACAATTTTTAGATCACACGTTCTATTATAACCGTCGTGATTATTTATTCTACAATTATACTACATTTCCAAGACACAAAAATATCCCGGAGGAATTTGCCAAGGGATGAAGGCTGTCCCCGGAATGACAGCCAACGACAGCCATTAAGCAGCCTGGTTCCACACATTAACACAGAATGATTCCTGGTCGAAGCCCCTGGTTTGCCAGAGGGCCAATGGGAGGCAGAAAAAATGAGCCCCTGAGGCAGCACCGGTTGGATCACCGCCAAGGCTCATTTTTCGTTTCAACTACAACTTGTGGGTTCGAGCAGCGCAGCTTGGAAATATATTTCGACCGATTCCAGCCCGATTTATTCTGCCATTTTTTTCCTCCCTTTTTTGGCTGGCTTTTCAGCCTGATCTTTTGTCTGGTCTTTTACTTGGTCGGGCACCTGGCTTTTGACCGGGCTTTTCCGCTTGGCTGCTTTTACTGCCGGAGGCGTCTCTTCCGCTTCCCCGTCACTGTTAAGGAAATCCAGGACGATCTGGACTTCGGCTCTGACACCATACTGAAGGCTGTCTTCCACCACATTGAACTTCGGGTTGTGATTGGAGAAGCCGTAGCCTTCTTCCTTGCTGCCGCCGCCCAATTTGATGAAACAGATGGGTGCCAGCTTGGCATAGGCTGAAAAATCCTCCGAGCCTGAAGTCATTTCCGGATCAAACTCGGCATTCTCCTCGCCGTTGACCTTTTTAACGGCGGCCAGAGCCAGATGGCTTAAGACCTTGTCATTGACCACGGCGCCATATGTCCTGTCATATTTTATTTCGAACTGGGCGCCGTTGACCTTGCAGACATGTTCGGTGATGGTCCGGATCCGCTCCTCGACGGTCTGGCGGATGTCCTCTTCCGTGGTCCTGACCGTCCCGGTGATGGTCGTTACCTCGGGGATGACGTTGTTAGCGACACCGGCATTGAAGGTCCCCACGGAGACGACACCGAACTTGCCCGGCTTGATGTTGCGGGAGACGATGGTATTGAGGGCCAGGACCAGTTCAGATCCGGTTAAGATGGGATCGATCCCCTTATCCGGCATGGAGCCGTGGGCGCCTTTGCCGGTGATGGTGATGGCAAAGCCGTCGGCTGCGGTTGAGCAGGGTCCGTCTTCATAGATCAGGATCAGACCGGCTTTCTGATTGGTCATGGAATGAAGTCCAAAGACCGCATCGATTTTCCGATCCTGCATGACCGGGCTTTGGATGATCTCAACGGCACCCCCCGGCGGCAATTCCTCGGCATGCTGGAAAATGAACAAAACCGTCCCGTTGATGAATTCCCGGTTTTCCGACAGGACTTTAGCAGCCCCCAGGAGCATGGCGGCATGGGTGTCATGGCCGCAGGCGTGGGAAATGCCCGGATTGACGCTGGTGTAGTCCGTTCCCGTTTCATCCGGGACCGGCAGGGCATCGATATCCGCCCGGAGCATCACCGTTTTCCCCGTTGCAGCCCTGGGTCCTTCCCCTTTGAGGATGGCCAGGACGGATGTGGCCGTGGGCTTTTCGATCTGGAGAATTCCGAAGGATCGCAGCACCTGTTCAATGTACTGGCTGGTTTTATACTCTTTGAAGGACAGCTCCGGATTCTGGTGGATATACCGTCTCCAGGCGATGACCTGGTCTGTCGGAAGGTTGTTTAGCCAATCGTTGCTCATAAATAACTCCTTTGACTTCGTTTCGCGTTAATCTAATTTTAACACCGCCACAGATTCAGTCAAAGCTATTCTGGAGACCGCCTGCTCCTCCTGAGAAAACTCCTCCTTTTTAAGAATTACCGCCCCCTCCGGAATAAATAATAAAATTTTATATCCCCCGTTGACATTTATTTCGAAAAAGGTTACTATTTGAACTAATAAGTCAAAGCAATCGTGGAGACGGTACTTAACAGGAAGCGGACAAAGAGAGCTGAAGTTTGGTGAAATTCAGTGAAGCGGATCTAAGTGCACATCACTCCATGGCAGATCTTCTGAAGATGTATTGATTAGGAAGGTACGGATGCCCCCGTTACAAAGGCTAGAACTGTAGGGTTCGAAGAGTGATGGCCTTTGCCATAAATTGGGTGGTACCGCGGAAGAACATTTCGTCCCAGATATAGTATATCTGGAATGAGAAATGGGCTTTTTTTTTTATACAAAATTATGGATCAAAGGGTCCCTCAAACGTACCGGCAATCTGAATTAAACTTAGAAAATACACCAAATCAAGAATATGAAGCAATCAACGCAACAACGCAACAACGCAAACAAAACAAACAAGCAAAAAATATAAACCAATCAAATGATCAGGCTGTCGATGGACCATCGGCAAAACTGCAAAGGAGA
>CAZOTM010000310.1:0-2770 GCA_964582675.1 uncultured Clostridiaceae bacterium | reverse complement strand
TGTCAGGCAAGGAGGCGGGATATGCAGAATAAAACCAGAACCACCGTCAAGGATGTCGCCCTGGCGGCAGGCGTTTCAGCCTCCACAGTGTCCAGGGTGATTTCCAACAATCCCAGGATCAGCCGGGCAACAAAAGAAAAAGTATTCAAGGTAATGGAAGAATTAAAGTACGAGCCTAATGCCATTGCCCGATCCCTGGCCAACCGGAGGACGGGAATCATCGGTGTCATCCTGCCCATCCGAAGCACGGAGAATTTGTTGAATCCGTTTTTTACGGAGGCTTTGCGGGGGATCGTCCAAGGCGCATCGAAACATAACTACGATGTCCTCTTGTCCACCAACTCACGGACCAAGGATGAGCTTTCGCAAATCAAGTCATTCATCCGGGGGGGCAAGGGTGACGGGTTGATCCTGATGACCAGCAGCGAACATGATCCCAACCTGGAGTATTTGCTGGAAACGGATTTTCCCTTTACGGTGATCGGTTCATCTTCCGGGTACCGGATCAACACCGTGGATAACGACAATGTGAAGGCAGCCTTCGATTTGACAAGCCACATCATCGGGGAGGGTAAGACCAACCTCTACTTTGCCGGCGGCGACAAGGCTTTAAATGTGACAAAAGACCGGCTGCAAGGCTTTATCAACGCCCTGGCGGAGGCCGGCCTGCCGTTTTCTCCAGCTAAAGTATATACGGGAGAGTTCAATGAAGAAACCGGCAAGAAATTCGCCGGGAAAATGCTGAAGCTCAAAATAAAACCGGATGCCGTGGTGGCAACGGATGATGTCATTGCCTTTGGCATCGCCAAAACCCTGGCTGATGCCGGGATGGGGATCCCGGAGGATATCGCCATCGGTTCCTTCAACAACAGCATCCTGTCAAGATATTCCGACTGCCAGCTGACCACCGTCGATATCAATGCCTATCAATTGGGGGATCAATCGGTGGAACAGCTGTGCACAGCCATCGAGACGGGAGCCAGGGATCTGAAAATGGTCATCGACCATACACTGATCATCAGACAGTCAACAGCAGGCGGGGGCAAGAAATGAATCAACATGCGATCTACCATACACCGGACATTCCTTATGCATTCGCCGAGGATGAGAACACCTTGAAGGTTCGGCTCCGCTGTGCCGCGGATGATATCGAAAGCGCAGCGGTGGTATTCAAGGACCGATATGACTGGGTCACAGGGGGGGAGCGGGTCCCCATGGAGATCCTGTCGAAAACCGAGCTGTTCACAGTGTATGAGGCAGCTTTGCGTCTGATGCGCAATCGGTACCGCTACTATTTTGAAATCACCGATACCTGCGGCAATCGGATCTATTATGATGAACGGGGTTATCGGGCCGACGATGAAGCCGGCTATGAATTCCGGGCGTTCCAATTCCCTTTCATTGCCCCGGCCGATGTCTACCAGGGGAAAACCATCCTGGAAAAAGCCGTAGTCTACCAGATCTTTCCGGAGCGCTTCTGCAATGGGGATCCCTCCAACGATCCGGAGGGGACCTTGGAGTGGGGCGGCGTACCGGAGCGGCTCAATACCTTCGGCGGTGACCTCCGGGGGATCACCGGGAAGATCCCTTATCTGACGGAGCTGGGGGTCAACCTGTTGTATTTGACCCCGATCTTCCTGTCCAAATCAAATCACAAGTATAATATCAGGGATTACTATCAGGTTGATCCTCAGTTTGGGACCCTGGAGGACGCCAGGGAAATGGTGGAAAAATGTCACGCCGCCGGGATCAAGGTGCTGTTTGACGCCGTCTTCAACCATACGGGGGATGATTTTTTTGCCTTCGCCGATGTCCTGGAAAAACAGGCGGAGAGTCCTTACCGGGACTGGTATCATCTGGATGCGTTCCCGGTGGATCCGGAAGAGTGCAATTACTATACCTTTGCCAACGGTATCCCCGCCATGCCCAAGCTGAGGACGGAAAATCCCGAGGTCCGGGAATATTTTTTCAAGGTTGGCCAATACTGGATCCGGGAGATTGGAATCGACGGCTGGCGCCTTGATGTCTGCGACGAAGTCGACCATAAATTCTGGCAGGGCTTTAAACAGGCCATCGAGGCGGTGGACCCGGCGGCGGTCCTGGTGGGGGAGATCATGCATGAAGCCAGTGCCTTTTTAAAAGGCAGCGAGCTGGATTCCATCATGAACTATCCCTTCAAGCACGCCATGACTGAATTCTTCGCCCGGCGCATCATTGGAGAAAGCGAATTCATGGACTACCTGGCGGCCAACCGGAACATCTACATGGAAAAGATCACCAGGCAGCTTTGGAACCTCCTGGATTCCCACGATACGGCCCGGTTTTTGACGGAAGCCAGGGGTGAGACCGTGAGGCTGAAGCTGGCCATGGCCTTCCAATTCACCTATGTGGGGGTCCCCTACATCTATTATGGGGATGAGGTCGGAATCGACGGGGGACACGACCCCTACAGCCGGCGCTGCATGGTTTGGGATGAAGATGCCATCGACAGCGGGCTTTTTAATCACACCAAACAGCTCATCGCCTTCCGGTTAAAGACGGAAGCCATGATCTACGGGAAATTCATTGAACACCTCAGGCGTGACGGGTGCATCGTGTTTGAGCGAAGCTATGACGGTGAAGCCTATCTGTGTGCCTTCAATAATTCGGATTACGCCAAAATCGTCCCGATCCCGGAGGGGGAGTACCGGGATGTTACGCCTTCGGGTCTTTATCTGGGGGCAGCCGGACCGCCCATCGGACTGGGGGAAATCACGCTGGCCCCCATGAG
>CAZOTM010000309.1:0-2781 GCA_964582675.1 uncultured Clostridiaceae bacterium | reverse complement strand
GTGCACAACCGGCTGCCCGGCATCTCCTTATTGCTTACTTTGGTTCGATCATTGGAATATGGGATTCGATTAAGAAAAATGTCGTAAACGACCAAGACTATTATAAATCCTGAATATTAAATTTAACTTAAGAAAGCCGTCAGCGGCTGATCCGGCTGGAGCCGGGCTAAAGATGACCCATCACAGGCATCGCCGAACCTGAAAGGTATCTGTCAACCTCTTAATTATAGCCGATTTGGCCGCCTTTAAGTATAAGCTGGACTGATAAATCCTTTGAAAGGTCGCCTGAAGATCGTTTGAAGATCGTTTGAAGATTGTTTGAAGATCATCCGGTCAATCCCCCTTAATTTTGACTTTGGCACATACCAGGGGATCAACCGGGGATACCCCGGCACAGGCTGGGGATCCCATTGGGAAGAGTTGTGAGGAAGGTTGGGCGAGTATTGGGAAGAGTTCGGGGTATTCCGAAAATGTCTGGGCAATGAGTCCCTGCCATGAAAATGCACCCCCAATGTCATCTTTCAATCTGTGACCTTGGGGGTGCATTATGAAATTAAACCCGCTTTTTCCACCAGGCAGCCTTTGAGATAAAGGCGGTCTGCAAAGCCTCACAGGCAGGACACTCTTCCGGGGCCTCCTCTCCAAAATGGATATAGCCGCAGGAAGTGCATTTCCACATAGGACCGGCTTCTTTGAGCTGATTCTTTGACTTATCCAGTTCGACGAAAGCGCCCTCTTTAGCCTGACACTCCGGACAGAGTTTGGGCATCTCGTTGGTTTCGTAGATATAACCGCAGAATAAGCACAGCCATTGTTTCATTGAGGCTTCGCCTTCTGTGACGATGGCCGCATCTTTAAAGGACTCCTTGGGGGCTCCGCAAACCTTGCACACTTCTGGGGCTTCGTCACCTTCCACGATCAGTCCGCATATTTCACATTTCCACTTCATTCAGTTTTCCTCCTGGTTTTGTTCTCGTTTTATTATACTACAAATCCTGCAGCTTTTTTGGGGTTGCCCCTACAAAGCCGCTGCCATCCGAGTAATCTGACGCCTACTTATTCAGTTTTTCCAACAGATATGCCATGTTTTCCCCGATGGCCCGCATGTTCAGGATCCCTTCCTTGTCTTCCAAAACTTCTCCCACCCCCCGGCCATAGACCATATTCCAATAGCTGGCCCCCACCAGGAACATCTGCATGTAGTGCATGAAGTGGACCATGGTGTCAAAGGCATGGATGGAGCCGCCCCGCCGAACGGATATGACACAGCCGCCGGCTTTATGACGGAAAATGTCACCGTTGGCCTTGGAGACTTTGCCGGCCCGGTCGATCAATGCTTTCATTTCCGTGGTGACGTCGGTAAAGTAAGTGGGCGTCCCCAGAATAATCCCGTCGGCTTCGGCCATTTTGGCGATGCATTCATTGATCGGGTCATCATCAAATACACACTTGTTGTTTCTCGTCTTAACACAGATGTCACAGCCGGTACAGCCGTGGACCATCTCCCCGCCCAGCTGAACCACCTCAGTTTCGATGCCGTGTTTCCTGAGTTCGGCAAACACTGTTTCTATGAGCAATGAGGTATTTCCGTTTTTGCGCGGACTTCCATTGATTGCCACAACCTTCATGATTCCCTCCCATTCAGCCGGGCTGATGCCCAACCGGTGATCCCGTTAATTACCCCCCGGCCCACGGTTCGTTGTTTATGCCCGGGATACTCTTACCATAGTACCATTCTAACAGAATTCCAAATCAAATTAACCCTCAATTGCACCAAGAGTTATGGTATAATTCGGGAAGTATCTCATAAAAACCAGATGGTTTTTGACATGATTTAAAAAAGTGAGGTTGATCAATAACAATGAGTGAAATCAATGAACTAAGCCAAAAAGTTTTTAACACCCTGGATGAAATGAAAATCAACTACAGTGTGGTGGATCACCCCGCCGCCTATGACATGGCGGATTTGGAAAGCCTGAACATCGACAAAAAAAATGAGGTCGTCAAAAACCTTTTTGTCATGGACGAAAAAAAGCAGCGCTTCCTCCTCATCGTGGCTCAAAAGGATCGGCGGGTCAATTTAAAAGACGTCAAAACCAAATTGGGCAGCAAGCCTCTGCGCTTTGCCTCCGACGACTTTCTCATGGAGTATATGGGCTTGACCAAGGGCGCCGTCTCCCCCTTTGGAATCCTCAACGACGAGGCCAAAAAGGTCGAAGTCTTCATCGACAGTGATCTGAGGTTCTACGAAAAAATCGGCATCCATCCCAATGTGAACACCCAGACGGTCTGGATCGCCCCCAAGGATCTGGAGAAACTGGTCAAGGCCCACGGCAATAAGTTTCTGTATCTTAATTTGAAAGAGTCCGGTAACTAACTCGGTTTTGGACCTCCCCTGAATTAAATCATGGGAGGTCCACTGCTTTTAACCGCCCTTTCGGTCACTCAAGGCACCGAACCAGGGAAATCCGCCCCATCCCTTTAGATGGAGCGGATTTCCCTGGTTTTCATTTGATCAACTGGCCCTGGTCACCCCAGTGACGAAACGATTGATTTTACCCTGCTCCGAATTGTAAAGCGGGCTCATTGGGTTGGGTGAATTTGGTGGCTATCCGGTTATTTTCTCAGACCGAAGGCCTGGTTCACGTTCTGGATATAGATGATGCCGTTGCCCGGTTCATCCATTTTAAGCTCGGTCCGAATGGCGCCGACGATTGATTCGGTGGAGTCGATGGTCGACAGGATCATCACCACCTCTTTTTCCGGTTCCACGTCCATGGC
>CAZOTM010000308.1:0-2787 GCA_964582675.1 uncultured Clostridiaceae bacterium | reverse complement strand
TATTATGGCATGTGGATCCCGCCTTGGGGTGATTATCACCATATGTTCAAATTTTCCAGGTGAAAAATTTCAGGGTTGAAAATTGATCAGCCTGAAAATTTCTGCCCGAACAATCAGCCGGAAATAAAAGCTGGCGATTAATAGCCATATGGGTACAAGCCGGCGCTGAATCTGAGGGTTGATTTGGAAGGAAAACCGCAGCAGCTCTTCAGAAATATGGCTCTGAAGAGCTGCTGCGGCTGGTTTGGGAATGGTCATCAGCTTGGTTAAGGTTGGAGCAGGTTATTTCCCGGACATCCCCTTCCTTTCAGCGGATATTGGCCAGGCGGGTCCGATCCTTGATGAGGATCTGTTTTTGGCCCTTCAGTTCGATCAGTCCATTGCTCTGCAAAGATGCCAGCTTTCGGCTGAGGGTCTCCTGACTCATGCCCAGGGCGGAAGCCAAATCCCCCTTGGTGATTTTTAACGTAACGGTATCCGTGTCACCCGATAAATCCAGGAGGGCGGCGGCGATCCGCTGCTCCACGGTGTCAAGGCTGATCGACTCAATGAGATCCTCAGCCCTGGCCAGCCGTTTACTGAGTTCATCCAGGACCTTGAAAGCGATGGAGGTGTATTTTGCCATCAACCCTTTCAGTTTCCCGCCGTCGATGACGCACATCAGGGTATCTTCCATGGCTGACGCTTGGTCGGTTTGAGGCAGTTCACTGAAGAGGGACAGCTCCCCCATGAATTCACCGGGACCGACGACCCGGATGACCTGTTCTTTGCCGCCGGCGTTGAGCCGGGAGATTTTTACAGAGCCTTTATGGAGAACGTAGAGCTTGCCGCCTTGATCACCCACCCGATAAACTGCCTCATCTTTCCGGTAGGTTTTCGGCTCGGTTATGGAGGCGATTTCGATCATTTCGTCATGGGTTAGAGCTTTGAAGATGGGCACACTTTCGATGCAGTTTGATCCTCCGTGCTGCCCATGGGTGGGGGTTGGTTCATTGAATATCAGTTTAAACTGTTTTGGCATGGGATCACCTCTTGAGAATCATTATACTGCAGAGGGTCCAATTTTTGAATTTTTGCCGTAGTAGAGCAGCCGGACGGCATTGACGATGACCAGGAAGACGGAAATTTCATGGACCAGCATGCCGAAGGAAAGATCGACGGTTTTGACCAGGACACCGGCCAGGAGCAGGGCGGCCACCAGAATGGCAAAGATGATATTCTGCTTCATGTTCCTTACGGTGGCCCGGCTTAACCCGACCGCATAGGCCAGCTGTTTGATCTCATCCGACAGGAGGACCACATCGGCGGTTTCCATGGCCACGTTGCTGCCGGCCCCGCCCATGGCGATCCCTAAATCGGCTGAAGCCAATGCAGGGGCATCATTTACGCCATCTCCCACCATTGCCGTCCGTCCGTATTTCGTTTGGAGGTCGCCCAGAACAGCTACCTTGTCTTCCGGCAGGAGCTCACTGTATACCTCATCCAAACCGATTTGGGCAGCGATGGCTTGGGCAGCCCGCTGATTATCCCCAGTCAGCATCACGACTTTTTTGATGCCGGCGGCTTTCAGCTCGGATACCAGACGTTTTGAATCCGGCCGCAGGACATCGGCCACGGAGATGACCCCAAGGATTTTTGCACCTTTGCCCAGGATCACAGTCGTCTGGCCCTTGGTTTCCTCTGTCTGCAAATAGTCTTCAATTCCATCCGTGGCGATTTGGTTGTCTTCAAAGAGTTTGCGGTTACCCAAATAGTATAAGCTCTGATGGAGGCGGAAGGACAGTCCCTGACCGGGAATGATCAGGACATCCGTTGGCGGTTCAAGGATATCCATGGCAAGGGCTTTGGCTTCTTGGATGATTGCCCGGCCCAGAGGGTGTTCCGAATAGGATTCTCCAATGGCAGCGATTTTCAATACCTCTGCCTCCGACCCAGTAAAAGCTTTCACTGCAGTAACGGCAGGTTTTCCCACGGTCAGTGTCCCGGTTTTATCAAACGCGACAACTTTTACCGTCCCAAGCTTTTCCATGATTTCGCCCCCCTTGATCAGGATCCCATTTTTTGCGCCATTGCCGATCCCGGCAACGATGGAAACGGGGGTGGAAATGACCAGAGCGCCGGGACAGGCGATCACCAGTAGGGTCAGCGCCAATACCACATCTTTGGTAACAAAGTACATGAGAAGGGAAAGGAGGATGATGGCCGGGGTATAGTAACGGGAGAATTTTTCAAGGAACTTTTGCGTCACAGCTTTTTTGTCCTGAGCTTCCTCCACAATGTGGAGGATCCTGGCAAAGGTCGTATCATCACCCACCCGGTCGGCGCTGATGAGTAAATAGCCGGATTCTGAAACAGTTCCCGAAAAAACCCCTTCGCCAGGGCCGCGGCCCACCGGGATGGACTCGCCGGTAATGGCTGATTGGTTGATGTAGGCATGACCCTCCAGGACGGTGCCATCCACGGAGATTTTTTCCCCGGGTCTCACCACCACCACATCACCCTGGAGGACTTCCTCGGGAGCCACCTCCACTTCCTGTCCGTCCCGCAGTACCCGGGCAGTGGATGGCGCCAGATCCAGCAGGGCTTTGATGGATGATCTGGTCTTTTCGATGGTCCGGGACTCCAAATAGTCGCCAAAAACGAACAGGAAGCTCACAGCGGCAGCTTCCCAGTATTCACCGATAAACAGTGCGCCGATCACCGCAATGGAGACCAGGGCATCGATCCCAACAATTTTGTAGCGCAGGGCGGCAACCGCATTTTTTAAGATGGGATAGCCGGCAATGA
>CAZOTM010000307.1:0-2807 GCA_964582675.1 uncultured Clostridiaceae bacterium | reverse complement strand
GTTCCGGGGGGAGATATCGGCGTCGGCAGCCGGGAGATCGGTTACCTTTACGGCCAGTATAAAAAAAGCAGCAATGTTTCGGAAGGCGTTTTGACCGGCAAAGGTCTGTCCTTCGGCGGATCCTTGGTCCGCACCGAAGCCACTGGCTTTGGCCTGTGCTATCTGGTGGAAGAGATGCTCAAAACCATGAAAAATGATAGCTTCCAGGGCAAGACCGTCATCATCTCCGGCTCCGGTAATGTGGCCATTTACGCCATCAAAAAAGCCCAGGAACTGGGTGGGAAAGTCGTCACCGCCTCCGATTCCCAGGGCTACATCGTGGATGAAGCCGGCATCAATCTGGAAGTCCTCCAGCAGATCAAAGAAGTCGAACGGGGCCGCATCTCCGAGTATGCCGATCGGGTCCCAGGTTCGTCCTACCACGCCAACTGCCGGGGCATCTGGAACGTCAAGGGTGACATCGTCCTGCCCTGTGCCACACAAAACGAGATCAATGCCGATGATGCCAGGAAGCTGGTGGCCAACGGTGTCATCGCTGTAGCCGAAGGCTCCAATATGTCCTCCACCATCGAAGCCATCGAGATCCTTCAGGGCAGCGGCGTGCTGTTCGCTCCGGCCAAGGCAGCCAATGCCGGCGGTGTTGCCGTCAGCGGCCTGGAAATGGCACAAAATGCCAGCCATACCATCTGGACCTATGAAAAGGTCAATCGGGTCCTCAACCAGATCATGGTGGATATTTTCCACAATTCCTACGAGACCTCCAAGAAATATGGCAAAGACGGCAATCTCCTGATCGGAGCCAACATCGCCGGATTCTTGAGAGTCGGCGACGCCATGAAGTGGCAGGGTATCGTTTAGCTTTCCACAACTGATCCACTGCAGCCCATGGGGGAAGCAGTCAAATTGAAATATGTACCATCCGCAAACCTCCTGGACGATGTTCCCACTGCATCATCCAGGAGGTTTTAACCATGGCGGAATGGACAAAGACAATTGATCATTGAGACAGTGTTCTCCGGCAATGGGGTGATTTGAATAAACGGCTTCGGAGGAATTTGTTGTCGAACCTGCCCGAGTCCCTCTCCTTTATTCGGGAAGTTCCAAAACCAATGGAATGAAGTCTTTTGATTGATATTTCGGCAATTTTAATGGGTTTTACTCGTTCTAAAATGAATGGTTTGTTAATGTTTTAAACCATAATTTTCTTACTATCCTCAAATTGTAGTTATTATTTTTTATCTGAGGAGGAATCTTTATGGAACAGTTGGTTGGCTTTATCACGAAAGCCAGTGATTTCATGTGGTCAAGCGTACTCTTGATCATTTTGGTATCGGTGGGGGTGTTTTATTCAGTCTATCTGGGTTTTCCGCAAATCAGGCATTTTGGGGAAGCCTTCAAAAACACCTTCGGGGGCATCTTTAAAAAGAAAGCGGCGGCGGAATCCGGCTCCATGTCATCCTTCCAGGCGTTAGCCACCGCCGTGGCCGCCCAGGTGGGAACGGGCAACGTGGCAGGAGTAGCCACTGCCATCATGTCCGGCGGTCCGGGGGCGATCTTTTGGATGTGGGTATCCGGCTTCCTGGGCATGGGGACAATTTTCGGGGAAGCCGTTCTGGCCCAGAAGTACCGTGAAGTCCGGGATGGCAATTATGTGGGCGGACCTGCCTTCTACATCAGCAAAGGCCTCAAATCCAAACCCCTGGCGGCCTTCTTTTCCGTTGCCCTGATCATCGCCCTGGGCTTTGTCGGCAACCTGGTCCAATCCAACTCCATTTCCGCTTCCATCAATCAGGCCACCGGTTTAAACCCCCTGGTCATTGGGATCATCCTGGCTGTGGCGGCCGCTTTGGTGTTCATGGGTGGAATGAAGCGCATCGCCAGTTTTGCGGAAATGGTCGTACCCTTTATGGCCGTCCTCTACATCCTGGGATCCCTGGTGGTTATGATTCTGTTCCGGGACCAGATCATCCCGGCCTTCACCTCCATCCTGGTGGGCGCCTTCAGCCCCCAGGCCGCCATGGGCGGCGCCTTGGGCGTAACGATCCGTGAAGCGGTCCGCTTCGGTGTAGCCCGCGGCCTCTTCTCCAACGAAGCCGGCATGGGTTCCACACCACACGCCCACGCTGTTGCCAATGTCAAACATCCCGCCCAGCAGGGCTTGGTTGCCATCGTCGGTGTCATCATCGATACCATCGTCGTGTGCACCGCAACGGCCATGGTCATCCTGGTGACCGGTGCCCATAAGGTCGGTCTGGCCGGCCCGCTGGTCACCCAGCAGGCCTTCACCACCGCTTTTGGCGGCGTCGGCACCTATTTCCTGGCCATCTGCCTTACCTTCTTTGCCTTCACCACCATCATCGGCTGGTATTATTTCGGGGAGTCCAACATCCGTTACTTGTTTGGCGCCAAAGGCCTCCTCCCCTATCGGATCATCGTCGTCATCTTCATTGTCCTGGGTTCGACCCTCACGCAGAAAGTCGACTTTGTCTGGACGCTGGCAGACTTCTTCAATGGGATCATGGTCTTCCCGAACCTTCTGGCCTTGCTGTTTCTGGCACCTCAAGTCAAAAAGATCCTCAAACACTATCGGACCGGCGAGGAGTATCACGCCGAGGACTTCCAGTAAGCCAATTCATCAATGTTTCTTTTACAACAACGCTCCCATGGAAAAAACCATGGGAGCGTTTTATGTCAGAATCTTCCAAGAAACAATCATAATCATACAGTAAACAAACCAGAATCAATCTTAATCACAGCAGAACCATACCCAACAGTTGATGATCATATCCTCCCATCAGTTGGCTGTC
>CAZOTM010000306.1:1219-2837 GCA_964582675.1 uncultured Clostridiaceae bacterium | reverse complement strand
AGACTGGCGATGATGACGTGCTTTAGGACATTCCCCAGCCGCTCCGTTTTCCCGGCGCCAAACCAGCGGGCGATGATGGCCGTTCCCCCCACATTGAAGGAAGCCACCAGGGACAAGCCGATGAACAGCGGCTGGTTGGTGATCCCCACCGAACCGATGGACACCGCTGACAAATTGGATGGCTGGATGTTCCCCAGCATGATCATGTCGATCATGCCAAATAAACTGCCCAGCAATAATTCCAGCAAAACCGGCCAGGCAATGTTCATAACTCTTTGCCGCGCCGCTTGCGGCGACAATTTGACGACTGTTTCTTCCATGCCCGCTCTCCTTTCCTGCAATCCGAACCATCCAAAAAACGTTCCCTTATCCGGTGCAGCTCATTTGTTCCCCTTATTTCAGCCATGGCTGTCCATCCCAAAAAATACAGAACCCGATGCATCCGTCATGGATTCTGTATCCCTTGTCTATTCAGCTGCTCCCTGGCCCAATCCGTAACGACCCATGGAGTCCCCAGAGAGGCCTCTCGGTCTATTTCCCGCTGTCACCAGCGGATTTTCCCATTGCCTGATCCAGAACCTTTTGAATGGCCTCCTTGGTAGGGACTCCTTCAAACACTTTTTCATCTCCGATCCAAAAGTTCGGAACCAGTTCATAGCTATATTTACTGGCCGCTTCTGGATCCAGGTCTTCCACGATCATGTTGATTGATACGGTCTGATACTCTGGAAATTCTTCCTTCAATTCACTCAGAAAGATATCTGCCTGGCGGCTGAATGGGCAGGTGGAGATTTTAATGTAGGTCAGATTGTCCATGGTTTGACTCCTTACACGATTTAATTTTGTGACTTTCTGTTATGACTGTTTTTCATTGACTGTTTTTCATTGAATGTTTTTTTAATCCTTGCCGCTTCTTTTCGGCGATCCTAGTTATTCATAACGATACCATCATCACCAGAAAAAGGCAATTTCTATGCGGTTTCCAACCCGCCTTTCCAACCCAGCCCCTTCCCATTCCCGACTTAGTTCCAACCATGGCCCAACCATGGCCCAATCCGTTCCCTGCTTAGTTTCGAAAGCGTTGGTTATTGATCAAAAAAAGAAAGACAACGAAATGTTGTCTTTTTATCATCCTCCCTGCCAGCCCTTGAGCCTTGGGATATGTATCCCAAAACTCATTGGATTGACGGGATCTATCTGTCTATTTCATGATTGTAAGCCTTGACCAAGGCAGGTTTTAGCCTCAGCAGGAGTAGGGCGAGTAGTAAACAAGAGGCCCATCTTCATCCTCATCTTCGGTTTCGATCTCCTCGGCTTCCAAAGATTTCTCAAGGACTTCATCCAGGACTTTTTTTAAAGCCTGTTTGGAGGGAACGCCTTCAAATACTTTCTTATCCCCGATCCAATAGTTTGGTACCAACCGATATTTATATTTTCCGGCTTCCGTTGGATTTTGGTCCTCGTCGATGACTTCCATTTCCAATGTCCGATATGCTGAATTTTCCGCCTTAAGTTCCTTGATCATGCCCTCGGCCATTCTGCAGTATGGGCACCAGGAGGTTTTTATGTATACAAATTTTTCCATCGATCGCTTCTCCTCACTTCGTTGTCTGGGGGG
>CAZOTM010000306.1:0-1119 GCA_964582675.1 uncultured Clostridiaceae bacterium | reverse complement strand
CCAGATTACCATTCATATCGTATAAATGCAATATATAAATATCGATAATTCTCAATGTTTTAAAAGAATTTTCTACCCTATAAAATAAGCGGGAGTTCATCGTAATGATAACTCCCGCTGTTTAAATTTCCGATCTTGGTTTGGTTGGCTTTTGCCCATCGTTTCAAGAACGGTCTTGATTTTTGTTGATCACCGTCAAATCCAGGTTGAGCATGTCGATGAACATGATCTGATTGGTCAAATCCGAGGGCTTGCCGATCAAGAGCTTGATGGTTTCTGATACCTGGAAGGCCGCCACCATTGCCGGAGTGAAGGCGGGATTGCCCAGCCCCGTTTCGATGCCCTGCTCGCCCATGCCCTCATAGATCTCATGGAGGAGGTTTCTCCCTGGCAGGATGACGGCCACTTGGCCATACCATCCGCCGATGGCCCCATGGACCAGGGGGATCTTAAGTTCCGCGCAGGCCGTCTCCAGGAGGAGCCGCGGTCCTTTCCGGTCCAAGGCATCCACCACCACATCATGGCCCTTGATGATTTGCCGGGCATTGTCTTGGTCCATGTACTCATTAATCGTTTGGACGGTGACCTCCGGGTTGATGAAGCGCAGGCGGTCTCCCGCAGCTTTTGCTTTGGAGGTACCGATGAGGCTGGGGGCTGAATACAGCTGCCGGTTCAAGTTTGATTCCTCAAACACATCCCCATCCACCAATGTGATAAAGCCTACCCCCAGCCGCCCCAGCATTTCTGTAATATAGCCGCCCAGACCGCCGCAGCCAACCACACAGACGCGTTTAGTGCGGAGGGACAGGTTTTCCTCAGGTGACAGGGTCTTCTCGTTTTTACTGTAGCGATCCATTTAGCCACCTCCGACGGGTGGGAAGATCGACACGTAGTCGCCTTCCACAAGGATCCTGTGCCTGTCGGCGTCCCGGCCGTTGACCATGAGGATGGCCACGTCCTGGTCAGTGATGTTCAGTCCTTTGATCACTGCATCCACCATTGACCCGGCGGGGAGATCGAGCCAGACTTCTTTTCCCCGGCCTTCCCTAAGTGTTGCAAACAGCCTGACTTTTATTTTCATTCCTTTGATCCTTTGATTAAGAATTCAAGCCCAATTCC
>CAZOTM010000305.1:0-2837 GCA_964582675.1 uncultured Clostridiaceae bacterium | reverse complement strand
AAAGTGTATATTTATAGTAAGATTTTGTTAAAAAAACTTATTATTAATCAAGTCAGTGAGGACAGGAGAAAATCAAATTGGAAATTAAAGATCTGGCAAAAAAATATCATCAATATGCAGTTGAAACCAGACGGTGGTTTCATCAAAATCCGGAACGGTCAAGACAGGAGTTTAATACGGCTGCCAAGGTCGAGGCTGAATTACGAGGACTCGGTCTGGAGCCGCGGCGAGTGCTGGAAACCGGGGTAGTTGCCTATATCGACAGCGGAACCCCAGGTAAAACCATTGGCTTAAGGGCTGATATGGATGCCCTGGAAGTAACCGAACTCAACGAATGCACCTATAAGAGCACCGAACAGGGCTTAATGCATGCCTGCGGCCATGACGGCCACATGGCCGGTCTGTTGACTGCCGCCAGGATCCTCAACGATCTCAAGGGTCAATTCAGCGGCCGGGTCAAGCTGATCTTCCAGCCGGCGGAGGAGACCGCCTGGGGGGCGAAAGCCCTCATTGCCGCCGGCGAGATCAAGGACTGTGATGCTGTCTTCGGCATCCATTTATGGAACGACATCAACGTGGGCCAGATCTCCCTGGAGCCCGGACCAAGGCTTTCTTCCGCCACTGAGTTCACCATCAGGGTCCAGGGCAAGGGCGGCCACGGATCCCTGCCCCATCAGGGCATCGATTCAGTCCTGGTTGCTTCCAATATCATCATGAACCTGCAATCCATCGTATCCCGGGAGATCGACCCGCAGAAGGCCGCCGTGGTGACCTGCGGCACCTTCAATTCCGGCTCCCGGTTCAATATCCTGGCGGATACCGCCGAAATCACCGGCACCACCCGATGCTTCAACCTGGAGACCAACGAAATATTTGAACCGGCCATGCGGCGGATCGTTGAAGATACGGCAGCCGCTTACCGAGCCACCGCCGAGCTGGAATACCGGGTGGCCATGGGGCCAACGGTAAACGACAAAAAACTGGCTAACCTTGGAAAAAAGGCCATGATCGAGATGTTTGGCGAGGACGTGGTGTCCGACTTTGGCGTCAGCTCCATCGGTGAAGATTTTGCCTTTTTCGGATTGGAAGTCCCTTCCGTGCTGGCCCTGGTCGGTACGAAAAACCCGGAGAAATTACCCTATTATCCCCATCACCATGCCAATTTCGACATCGACGAAGATGGTTTATACTATTCATCAGCCCTCTACGCAAAATTTGCCTATGAGTATTTAAAGGAGAAAAATGGAAATTAAGGAATTATTGACCAAGTACAAGGACTATGGGATCGAACTGCGCCGCCATTTCCACATGTACCCGGAAGCAGCCTTGAAGGAATACAAGACCAGCGCCAGGATTGAGGAAGAACTCAAAAAAATGGGCCTGGAGCCGGTCAGGATCATCGAAACCGGCATCATCTGCGACATCAAGGGAAAAAATCCCGGAAAAACCATTGCCCTGCGGGCCGATATCGACGCACTGGAGCTTAACGATACCATCGATAAGGACTACTGCTCCAAAATTGACGGCATGAAACACGGCTGCGGCCATGACGGACATGCCGCCTCACTGCTGCAGGCAGCCCAGGTTTTGAATGAACTGAAGGGTGAGTTCGACGGCACCGTCCGCCTGCTCTTCCAGCCGGCGGAGGAAGTCGCCGAAGGCGCCAAACGACTGATGGCCGCCGGAGCCCTGGACGGCTGTGACGGAATTTTCGGTCTCCATCTGTGGAATGAGACCCCGGTGGGGAAAATCGATATGGCACCGGGCACCAGGATGGCCTCGGCAGGCATCTTCAAAATAACCGTCACCGGCAAGGGCGGCCACGGCTCCCTGCCCCATCAGGGAGTGGACGCAGTCCTGGCCGGAAGCGCAGTGGTCATGGCTCTCCAGTCAGCCGTCTCCAGGGAATTGTCGCCCTATGAACCAGCCGTTCTTACCGTAGGCTCCTTCAAAGCCGGCAGCCGCTTCAACATTATTGCCCAGGAAGCCGAAATGGAAGGCACCACCAGATGTTTCTCCTATGAAATCAATGACAGCTTTGAAGGGATCATGCGGCGGATCATCGAACAAACCGCAGCCGCTTACCGTGCCACCGGCGTCCTTGATTACAAAGACCTGGTCCTTCCCACCATCAATAACCCGCAAATGGCAGAGATCGGTATCAAGGGCATTGCCAAGACCTTCGGCCAGGACGCCCTGATCGCCATGCCCCCTGTCATGGGCGGCGAAGATTTTTCCTTCTATGCCAAAAAACTGCCCATTGCCTTCGCCTTTGTCGGTTCAGCCAATCCCTCCAAACTGGAGACCTTCCCCCATCATCACCCATCCTTCGATGTGGATGAGGATTCCCTGTATTATGCAGCCGGCACCTATGTTTCCTATGCCCTGGAATTTCTCCGGTCCGACATCACGCCAACCCTGGATAAGTAAGCCGCCACTGGCCATCTGACCATTAACTCTTACATAGTTCAATTTTAAAAAAGTAGCCTTACACTCATTCCCAGAACAAGAGCTTCAGGAACCATCTGGTTCCTGAAGCTCTTGTTCTGGGAAAATATTATATTATGAATTTGGATGTGGATTTTATTGCTGAACGGTCTTATTCTTAATTTGTTCCGCCAACTGGTCTTTTTCTGTTCCGCCTATATCATGTAAAAATAAATGAATAAATAGTGGAACAGGGAGCCTCCCAGAACAAAACAGTGAAACAGCTCGTGGAAGCCGAAGCTCTTTGAAAAATTGGGCTTTTTAAGTCCGTAGATCACTCCGCCGATGGTGTAGGATACGCCGCCCAGGACAAGGAGGCTTAAGCCCCCGGCTCCAGAATAGCGATAGAC
>CAZOTM010000304.1:0-2878 GCA_964582675.1 uncultured Clostridiaceae bacterium | reverse complement strand
ACGCCTCGGAGTAAAAGTAAAACAGGGCGGGAATGGTCAGGTTGGCTGTGATCATGGCGACCGCTGCACCGGTGAACCATTTTCCCCGGTGGATCTGTTCTTCAGCGCCTTTCCAAAGATAAACCGCCAGCCACCAGGCGGCCACCGGCAGAAGCACCATTTTCTGATGCTCCCAGACGCTTTCATTCACGGCGGCAATTGCGCCAACGACGGGAGCTTCCCCGCTCAGATCATAGAGAAAGTGAAAAACCGAGCCCACCATGAACAGCATGGGCAGGCTGATCCAAATCCATCGTTCAATTGCTGATCCAGTTTTTTCCATGATTGGCCACCTCCTTACCCGATTTTTTATCCTTTGTCCCCGATTCTCCTTAGAGTGACCCACATACCCTATTCAAGCTTTCAGGAGCAGCTTCCGCACGCATCTTCCCCGATAAACTCATCGCAATAATGCACTTTCTCCAAACATATTCGAATTGATCCTGCTTTAATTTTACCACATTGCCAACAAGCCGCCTACACGGGAAGGTTGGCCGCATGGTCCAAGACGACTCTCTGCCCCAGATCCGGATCCTTGCTCCAGGCTGGTTCATACGCAAAACAGCGATCAGCGATGAGCCCGCTGCATGGCAGGGCTCATCGCTGATCGCTGAAAGCTAAATCCAACTAGTCATCTTCCTCCAGGATATCGGCCTCATATACCACGTAGACTCGGCCACACTTCCCGCAATAATCCGCAGCGACATTATCTTCCAGGGGGATCTCCAAGCTTACTGGCCGGTTAAACACATTTTTCATGATGGCTTCGTCGGAGATAAATGACGTCATGGAATGCGTGTAGTTCATACTGCTTGTCACCCCGAAGCTCTCGATGCTGCCTTTTATCATCTCTTCACCGCAATTCGGACATTTCATTGTCTGCCTCCATTTGATTTTTTTACTCCAATATAAAAATTATAGGGATCCTCTTCAGGTCCTGTTTCCATGGGTTTCACAACCAGATAATCCAACCCTGAGAAACCTTGAGGGCTCCCCGCTGGCATGGCTTTTCCGTTTGGCCGCCATGTCACATTCTGTCTGATTACAGTATAGCAGGTATCGTTACCCGGTTTCGTCGTCAGCCATTTCGATTTTGATTTCTATTTCTATTTTCTTAACATCCTTGGATTACAATGATACTAAGAGAAGAATGATAAGAGAAAAAAAGGCTGGAATAAAAAGCTACGAGGAGTGATAAAATGAGTTCCCAAAGATTAAGAAAAATTAGGACCTGCCACTTCATAAATTCCCGGGCGCTTGATGTATTTCGTTGGAGCTATCATTTTGAACAGGGTTCCGTGCAGGATGTCTTAAAGGTACTGGCTTGTTATCAGAATCCGGACGGCGGCTTTGCCTACGGTCTGGAACCGGATCTGCGCAGCGAGGAATCCAATCCCATGTCCACCCTGGTTGCCCTCCGGCTGCTTCGGGAACTGGAGCTGCCGCCCCTGGCCGTCCAGATGGTCGATGCCATCCTGGACTACTTGGATGCTACCCTGCTGGATGACTACTCCTGGCCTGCCCAGGTCCGGATCCATAATGCGGCGTCCCATGCCCCTTGGTATGAGCCTGTCCTAGATACTGAATTTCAGACCTGGGATCCCTCCCTGGTACTGGCAGCCTTCATCCTGAAGACTGGCGAGGACAAACCAGAATTGTATAAAAAAGCCGTTGTCATCGTTAATCAAGCCCTGGATAAAATCATGGCACTAGGCTTCAAGCCGTTGGATCATGAATTATCCCTGATTTGCGAAGCCGGAGAAATCCTCCTGGATGCCCGGCCTGACATGCTGCCGCCGGACTTCATGACCCGCCTCAATGATTGGATCAGGGAACGAATTGCCGCCAATCTGGCGGAATATGACGGTTCGAAATATGTGGTGACCCCGGAGTTTTTCCTGAACTCTCCGAAAAGCCCCTATTACCCGGCGATTAAAGACATCGCCGATGCTTACGGCCGCTTCCTGGAAAATTCCGTTACGACCGAGGGCTATTGGAAAGTCCCCTGGTCCCAAAGCGCTCCCCTGCCAGCCGATGTGGAACGGGAAGTCCGCGGTGTGACCATCATGGCGCACATGCTCTATCTCCAGCACTTCAAACCAACCAATGAAACGAACCAATGAAACATGCCGACCAACCAGCTAATGCATCCTATCCTAACGAAGGTGATGGGAGGTCCTTGGAATAACCCATACTGTGGACCTTACTGTCATACTTAGTGTTGTATTTTTTTGCCTCACAGCTGTTCTCTGATTTACCTAGGGATCACCCGGAAAACCTCTGGTCCGATGTGGTATTGGGGGAGCTTCCGGCTACTTCATGAAACACGGCACTTACAATGTTTATGAGGAAATTGAAGAGGCTGCCATAGACACAGCGAAGGCTGCAAATACTGACCTGCCATAAAAGCCTGAGGATCTCAACATGGACCTTCAGCGCAACGGAGGAATAAGGTACCAGGCATTCCGGAAGAATCGCATGGGTTTTTCCACAGGATTCACAGCTAACCCTTAGGATCCTGATAGCCCCTGACCTCAAGGCTGCTTTAACAGAACGTTTATAATAGCCATGCCGGATAAAACACCGTGACGCCCATAGGTGGGGGAAAGCTTGTGAAAAGCAAACCTCTGAATTATTTCATGGTAGGTAGCTTACGTGGTCGACTCGACATGGCCCGCTTGACCGACTGACTTGTTTTTTTGACTGAGAAATAGTTATCATAATCTCACACCCTTTTAGGTTTACCCCATCAAGTCAATTCTTTTAGGGGGTAAAGGGCAGATGTGAATTGTGATTTGGGATCGTCTGCCTTTACTTTTACACACAAATATCATGATAA
>CAZOTM010000303.1:0-2878 GCA_964582675.1 uncultured Clostridiaceae bacterium | reverse complement strand
CATTTGGGATCAGATATCAGTCAATGGCTGATCACCATCTATTCATCAGACCGGTCCGTGGAAAACAGTTCATCGATCATTTGGATGAGGATATCGGCAAATTCAGAGGTCTTGTTCTCCTTGTTTTTCAGGATCCCCATTTCTTTGGTGAACTTGTTTCCTTTGATCTCACACAGGCAAAGGCCGGTGAGGTCCATATTCATGGCTCTGGATTCCGGGATCAGGGTAATGCCGAAATTTTGCTTGACCAATAAGAAGGCGGCTTCTGAATTTTTCATGGTCATGATCTGGCTGGCACCCAGCTTGAAGACTTTTTTCACGTTTTCCATCATCTGTTTGGCATCAGCGTCGTCTGATTTTAAAAGGAACACATGATGGAGCAGGGCATCCGGCTTGACGATGCGGTACTTGTGGTCGGGGGGGATTTCCGCACCACAGATTGGATTGTCCGCCGATGCACAGAGCAGAATCTTATCATCGCAGATTTTAATATAGGGATGCTCTTCATATTCGCTGCTGGTGATGGCAAAATCGATCTTATTTTTATCCAGGTGGTTGATGAGGGTATCTTCAGAGTCCTCTTCCACGATGTTGATTTCAATATCTGGATACTTTTCCCGGAACTTCGGCAATAAGACGGGGAGAATGACTGGGGACCTCCACTGCGGAATCCCAAAGGTCACTTTGCCCTTGGCTCCATTTTTGATGAAATCCATTTCTTCCTTGAACTCGCTGCCAATTTTTAAGATTTGTCTCGCCTTTTCAATATATAATTCACCGAAATAAGTTGCTTTCAACCGTCGGTTTTGACGAGAAAAAAGTAATTCGCCATAAGAGTTTTCAAGGTTTTTGATATACAGGCTGAGCGCCGGCTGTGATATATTGAGTTTTTTGGCGGCTTTGGTTAAATTCCCTGTATCTGCCAATGTCACAACATATTTTTGTTCTTTCAGTTCCATTGTAAAACCCCTCCTCTTTCCTTACTTGGCACGCCTTGTATTTATTCAGATTTATTTCCGGTATCCAAAATAAATATTTATCATGTCTATAATTTTATTATATCTCAATTTTGGCTTACTTCAAGAAATTTCTTATGATCGTTATTTATCGATATTATAATAATTCAATTGATCCTCTGGCTGTTTAATAATCCAACCTGTTTGAATAATCCATCCGCCGCCATGATTTAAGCAGGGGATCCGGGGATGGAAAATGGGATGGATTATAGGATGAAGAGGCAGGCTGTGGATGGGGTTCATCCCCGGGGAGGACGGCCCCCGGTTCAACGGATTATTGCCCTGAGGTGGCCCAGTCAGATCATCCGATTGTCAGTTCAGGCTGATCCGACAATCGTTGGTTGGTAAATAAGTTGACCTTTCTGTAGACTCATGGACTGGTCTGGTTTTCATTCCGTTTGGTTTGGAGTATTTTTCACTTTGGATGATTGGAATCCTTGTCCAATTTTTCTGTGGATGATAAACTAATAAAAGGTGTTCATGTGAATGAAGCCAAACCATACTAAGGACAGCTGGGTGCAATGGATATTATTTTGGCATCGAATTCTCCGCGACGGAAAGAAATAATGGATAAATTAAAATGCGGCTATCGGATCATCAGTTCTGATTTTGATGAAAGAAATGTCCCGTTTAACGGGGATCCCGCTGCCTATGTGAAATACCTGAGCTATAAAAAAGCCGAGGCAGTAGCAGCCACCCATCCGGGATCACTGATCCTTGGCATGGATACGGTGGTCTATTTGGACGGCAAGGTGTTAAACAAACCTTTGGATGCCAAAGACGCCTTTGCCATGATGCGTACTATGTCCGGCCGGACTCATGAAGTCTATACGGGCTTTACCATTCTCCAGGCGAGTGCATCCCTCCATATTTCGGATTTCGAAATCACGGAGGTCAAATTTCAGGATTTGAGTGAGGCAGAAATCACAGGTTACGTGGAAACCGGCGACTACGAAGGAAAAGCCGGGGGCTATGCGGTCCAGGGCGAGGCCGGAATATTCGTCGAATGGATCAAAGGCGATTTTTATAATGTTGTGGGCATGCCTTTAAATAGAATATATAGAGAACTTAAGGGCATAAAAGTGTTATAATGAACAGTGGGTCAGGGAATTTAGGTTTGTGAGGTCATTATGGATCAAAGAATCATGGATTTGCCTGAAAATGAAAGACCGCAGGAGCGTCTGTTGAAATACGGCCCCCAATGTCTTTCCAACTCGGAGCTGCTTGCAGTGATATTAAGAAGCGGCAACAAAAATGAAGGGATCACCACGTTGAGCGTAAAGCTCATCAGTGAATTCGGCGGACTCAACAATCTCCTGGATGCAACCTGGGAAGAATTGGGTGCCGTATCAGGCATCAAGGAAGCGAAGGCTTCCACGATCATCGCCATCGGGGAGATCGTTAAAAGATACCGGAGCTACCGTTCCGGTGACGAGTATAAGATCTCGACCCCAAATAGCTGTGCGGACCTCCTCATGAACGAAATGAGAGAGCTTAAAAAAGAAATACTAAAAGTCATTATTTTAAATACGAAAAATTGTGTGATAGGGATTAAGGAAGCCTCAGTGGGAAGTTTAAATTCTTCCATTGTTCATCCCCGGGAAATTTTCCGGGATGCCATCAGAAAAGGCGCCGCATCTATCATAATGGTACATAATCACCCGTCCGGCGATCCGACGCCTTCAGGGGATGACATCAATTCAACAAAACGAATCGTGGAAGCCGGAAAAATAATCGGAATCGAACTTTTGGACCATATCATCATTGGTGAGGGAAAGTTTATCAGCTTACGGGAAAAAGGCTTCATGTAAGGAGAAATATTAATGGGTTTATTTGTAAAAAATCGCGAACTGGCTATAGAT
>CAZOTM010000302.1:0-2890 GCA_964582675.1 uncultured Clostridiaceae bacterium | reverse complement strand
AACAGACCCCAATACACACTGATGGTCTCCGTTTTCCGATTGCCGGTGGCAAAGGCCAGGAGGATCGACAGGATGGCAGTGCGGCAAATGTAGAGCGGCAGTGAATCACCCAGGGTAAAGGTCCCGGCCAAAAAATACCAGGAATACTGCATGATCTGCTCGATCAGCAATACAGCGAACAGGAGCCTCCGGTATTTTCTTCCCGGTCTTGTCCTCAGGTAGTCAGCCTTTTTAACGATCAGGCCGATCCCCAGGAACATTACACCAAGGATCACAAAATGCAGGGGGGAAAATGTCCTGAAGACATAGCCGTCATATTCTCCCCGAAAAAAATATTGAAGATTTTCCATCGCCCATCTCCTCGTCAATTTTTCACCATAGTCCGGATATCCAGCCCATCAAGTGGACAAGTGGCCTGGGCGAAATAAACTCTGCCTGCCTCAATATTCGATGGATTCCAGAACCAGGCCTTTGGCCGGAGCCACTTTCCCGGCCTTTGACCGCTCCAGGGTCTGAAAAGCTCCCTGGATATCGTCAATCGAACGAAGCCCAGCGCCGATTTCAATCAAGGTTCCGGCAATGATCCGGACCATATTATACAAAAACCCGTTGCCGGTTATCGTCAAGATGAACCGGCCATCCGCCTCCTGGATGTCGATGTGGTGAATCGTCCGTACGGTGCTTTGGACTGAAGACCCGGTGGATCGGAAGGCTTTGAAGTCATGGGTCCCTAAAAAACCAGAAGCGGCTTCCTTCATTTTTTCATAGGACGGGTCCAGCTTTTCCAAGCTCTCATACCGGGAAGTTAAGGGAAATTCCACCCGGCCTGAGCGGAACGTATAGCTGTAGGTCTTGCTTATGGCATCCTTGCGGGAATGGAAGTCCAATGGTGCCTCGCTGGACGCTTTCACCCGGATATCCGGAGGAAGGACGTCATTCAAGGGATACAGGAACCGGTCCGGCGGGATCGTAGTTTCGCATTTGAAATTCAGGACATAGTTTCGCCCGTGGACCCCCGAATCGGTTCTGGAGCAGCCGATGATCCGAAGCTGTTGCCCCGTCACGGTCTCTATCGCCTGCTCCATCTCACCCTGGACCGTCCTGCCCCTGGTTTGGACCTGGGAGCCGCAAAAGTCCGTCCCATCGAATTCAATGATGAGCTTGATGTTTTTCATTATGGCAGCATGAAGGCTTTCAGGCCAACGATGATGATGAGGGCAAAGAAAGCGATAAATACAGCAAAGGCTGTGAAATCAAGCCTGGTATATTTCAGCTGTTTCATTCTGGTCCTGCCTTCGCCGCCCCGGTAACATCTCGCTTCCATTGCCATGGCCAAGTCCTCGGCCCGCCGGAAGGATGAAATAAACAGGGGAACCAGGAGGGGGACCAGGCTTTGGGCCTTTTTAATGATATTCTTCGAGTCAAAATCAGCCCCCCGGGCTTTTTGGGCTTTCATGATCTTTTCCGTTTCATCCATCAAGGTCGGGATAAACCGTAACGCGATGCTCATCATCATGGCCAGTTCATGGGCGGGAACGCCGATCACCGCAAATGGCTTCAACAGCCTTTCGATGCCGTCAGTCAGTTCAATGGGGGATGTGGTCAAGGTCAGGAGGGAAGTGCCCATAATCAAAAATACCAGTCGCAGCGTCATGAACAATGCCAGGAAAATACCCTCCTTGTAGACCTTCAGGATCCAAAACTGGAACAGGGGCGTGCCTTCCCCGCCGGTGATGAACAGGTTTAAAAGGGCCGTAAATGTCACCAGCATGATCACCGGCTTCAATCCCTTATAGAGGTAGGCCAGCTTGAGCTTGGACAGCTTGATCACAAACAGGATGAACAAAAATACGATGGCATAACCGGTAAAATTCTTCACGAAAAACAGCATAATGATAAATAACAGCGCCATGAGGATCTTGGTCCTGGGATCAAGGCGGTGGACCGGGGATTCTCCCGGTATATACTGACCGATGGTTATATTTCTAGCCACGGTGATCACCTCCACCGAAGTATTTCAGGATCTCCTCAGCCGCTTCCTCAACCTTGATGATGTCTTCCCGAACCGGGAAACCGCTTTGCTTTAAAGCTTTCATCAAATAAGTCACCTGAGGTGAGGCCAGACCCATTTTTTCCAGACTTTCCACATCGCTGAAGATATTCCTGGGGACGTCCATTTTAATGAATTTAGCATTGTGCATGACGATGACCAGGTCAGCAATATCCGCCACATCCTCCATGGAATGGGACACCAGGATGGTGGTCATTTTGTAGTCATAGTGCAGCTTCTTGATCTGCTTAAGGATCTCCGTCCGCCCCTTTGGATCCAGTCCGGCGGTGGGCTCGTCTAAAATGAGGACATGGGGTTCCATGGCGACGACGCCGGCGATGGCCACCCGTCGTTTCTGACCTCCGGATAATTCAAAGGGGGATTTGTCCTTATCCCGCTCAAAATCCAGGCCGACCAAATCGATGGCCCGTCTGACCCGCCGGTCAATCTCCTCGGGGGATAAGCCCAGATTTTTTGGACCAAACGCCACATCCTTTTCGATGGTCTCCTCAAACAGCTGATATTCGGGATACTGGAATACCAGCCCGACTTTTTTCCGGATCTCCGTGAGATTGACGCCCTTTTTAGTGATATCCTGCCCGTCGATGAACACCTTGCCTGAAGTGGGGGCGATCAGTCCGTTGAAATGCTGGATCAGCGTGGATTTGCCGGATCCGGTATGACCGATGATGGCAACGAATTTGCCATCCGGGATCTCCAGACTTACATCATCCAGGGCTTTTGTGGCAAAGGGTGTACCCGGACTATATTCATAGGTTAAATGGTCTGTTTTAATTGACATAGTCTTTCCACCAATTCCTCGTTCGTCAGTATATGCGT
>CAZOTM010000301.1:1821-2922 GCA_964582675.1 uncultured Clostridiaceae bacterium | reverse complement strand
GAGAAATAATGGACAAAATCACCATCGCCATCGCCAAGGGCCGGCTGGGAGAAAAAGGCCTGGAGCTGTTCAAAAATACCGACATGGCCATCGTCCGCGATCCGGATTCCCGAAAGCTGGTCTTTCAGGATGCAGCGGGGAAAACCACCTATATTTTTGTGAAGCCTGCCGATGTGGTCACCTATGTGGAAAAGGGTGTGGCGGATCTGGGCATTGTCGGCAAGGACGTCATCCTGGAGGAAAACAAGGATATTTATGAGATCATGGATTTGAACTATGGGAAGTGTAAATTCGTCATCGCCGGCTACAAGGACAAATACCCTTTGAAAAAGGAAGATGTGGTGAGGATCGCCTCCAAATATCCCCGCTATGTCCAATCCGTCTTTGACAACCGCGGGCAGCGGGTGGAGGTCATCAAGCTCAACGGTTCGGTGGAGCTGGCGCCCTTGGTCGGCCTCAGCGACTTCATCGTGGATATCGTGGAGACGGGCAGCACCCTGCGGGACAATGGACTGGAGGTCCTGGAGGAATTGGATCCCATCAGCGCCCGGCTGATCGTCAACAAGGTGAGCTACCGCTTTAAATATGCGGCGATCCAAAAAATCGAGACCATCCTGGGAGGTGCGTAAATGATCCGGATAATCAACGGGTTGACTCAGATTGATCAACTGGAAAAAATATTAACCAGGACGCAGCTGGAGTCAAAGGAAGTTCTGCAGCGGGTGGATGAAATATTGGAAGATGTCCGCCTCCGCGGGGATGCCGCAGTTTTGGAGTATTCCCGGAAATATGACGGCCATGAATTAACCTGCCTTAAGGTGACCGAGGCGGAAATCGCCGAGGCTAAAGCCAATCTCGACCCGGCCCTCAAGGAGGCCATTGTCAATGCCATCGCCAACATCACCCGCTTCCATGAACAGCAGATCGATCCGGGGTTCACCCTGGAGGAACGGGAGGGGATCATGTTAGGCCAGCTGGTCAGTCCCATCGGACGGGTGGGGATCTATGTCCCGGGGGGGACGGCGTCTTATCCCTCCACCGTCATGATGAACGTCATCCCGGCCAACCTGGCCGGCGTACCGGAGATCGTCATCGTCACCC
>CAZOTM010000301.1:0-1811 GCA_964582675.1 uncultured Clostridiaceae bacterium | reverse complement strand
GGCCAAGACGGGCGGATCAAGGATTCGGTTTTAGTGGCCGCCGACCTGTTGGGGGTGACCGAGATCCATAAAATCGGCGGCGCCCAGGCAGTGGGGGTTCTGTGCTACGGCACGGCGAGCCTTCCCCGGGTGGATAAAATCGTCGGTCCCGGCAATCTTTACGTGGCCATGGCCAAGCGCAAGGTCTCCGGACTGGTGGGCATCGATATGATCGCCGGACCCAGTGAGGTGGTCATCGTGGCGGATGGCGGCGCCAATCCCCGGTTCATCGCCGCGGACCTCATCGCCCAGGCCGAACACGATGAACGGGCCGCCGGCATTGTGGTGACGGATTCCCTGGAGTTGGCCCATTCCATCCAGTCCGAACTCGCCCAGCAGCTGGCCACACTCCAGCGGAGCAAAATTGCCGGGAAGGCCCTGGATGATTACGGCGCCATCCTCATTGCCAAAGATCTGGCCGAAGCTTTCCGCATCGTCAACCGCCTGGCGCCGGAGCATCTGGAGATCCTGACGGCGGATCCCCTGGCGGATTATAAAAGAGTTCAGAATGCCGGGGCGATCTTTCTGGGGGAATACACCCCGGAGCCCGTGGGGGACTACTACGCCGGACCGAATCATACCCTGCCGACTTCCCGGACGGCTCGATTCTCCTCCGCCCTGGGCGTCTATGATTTCTGCAAGCGGACATCCCTCTTGTACTACTCGAAGGCAGCCCTCCGGGAAGCCGCCGGGGACATCATGACCCTGGCAGAGGATGAAGCGCTGACCGGGCATGCCAATTCCGTCCGGGTGAGAATGGAGGAAATCGATGTATAAATATTTACGGGAAGTTGTCAAGCATTTTGAAGCCTATGAAGTCAAGGAAATGGACTATGACATCAAGCTGGATGCCAACGAGGGGATCAATCGGGCCGACGGCTTAAACCGCTACCCGGTGGACCGGAGCGATGAGTTGCGGGAGAAGCTGGCCCAAACTTTAGGCAGAGAGCCGGAGGAACTCCTCATCGGCAACGGCTCCAGCGAACTGATCGAACTGGCCATGAAAGCCTACCTGGAAGCCGGGGAGACGGTGGTGAGCATTGCCCCGACCTTCAGCATGTATAAAGTCTTTACCCTGATCCATAAGGGGGTTTATGCGGAATACCCCTTGGCGGGGATGGAAAAACTCGATAGGGAGGGCTTCATTGAGTTTGTGAAAACATCCGGCGCCAAACTGGTCATCCTCTGCAATCCCAACAACCCCACCGGATCCCTGATCCCCAGGGAAGACCTGCTGGCCATCGTTGCCCGGGTGGATGCCATGGTGGTCCTGGATGAAGCCTATGTGGAGTTCTCCGATGACTCCCTGGCGGATGCCACCAGGCAATTCAAGAATCTCGTCGTCCTGCGCTCCTTCTCCAAGGCCAGGGCACTGGCCGGCATCCGCCTGGGGTATATGATCGGGGACAAGGAGATCATCGGCTACATCAACCGGGTCCGCTCCCCCTATAACGTCAACCGGCTGACCCAGGCCGTGGGCCTGCAGGCGTTGGAGGAGGCGGCAGCAACCAAAGCGGATATCGCCATGATCAAGGCGGAACGGACCAGGATGAAGGGTGAATTGGAGAAATTGGGTTTCTCGCCCCTGGAGTCCCATGCCAACTTCCTGTTCTTTCCCGGGCGGCCCGGCCTGGGGGATAAACTGGCAAGCCGGGGGATCCTGATCCGGGGGTTCGGCGGCCCGTTGTCCGGCTATTACCGGCTGACCATGGGTACACCGGCGGAAAACGACGCAGTACTGAAAGCCATCCGGGAGGTGCAAAATGAGCGAA
>CAZOTM010000300.1:0-2951 GCA_964582675.1 uncultured Clostridiaceae bacterium | reverse complement strand
ATGATGACGACGGAGACCAGCAGCGCCCCTTGGGGGTGGGCTGCCCAGGGCAGGCCCTGGACGTTCATTCCGAAAAAGCCGGAGATGAGCTGGGGGATGGTCAGGAGGATGGTCACCGACGCCAGAAACTTCATGACGATGTTCAGATTATTGGAAATAACGGAAGCGAAGGCATCCATGGTGCCGGACAGGACGTCGCCGTAAATGGTAGCCATTTCAATGGCCTGTCGGGTCTCGATGATGACATCTTCCAAAAGATCCTGATCCTCCGGATATCTTTTCATGAGGTCCAGCTTCATCATTTTCTCCAAAGTCACCTCATTGGACTTCAGGGAGGTGGTGAAGTATACCAGTGATTTTTCCAGGGTGAGCATGTGGATCAATTCCCGGTTCTTCATGGATTTATAGAGCCGCTTCTCGATCATCACACTTTTCTTATCGATCTGCCTCAGGTAGATGAGATAGTAGGTGGCAACCCGTTGCAGGATCTGAAGGATAAAGCGTGACTTTTTATAGGTAAAAAAGGTGCGGACCTTGCCTTCGGTAAAGTCGGTCAAAACCTTGGGGTTTTTTAAACACACCGTGATCAGGTATTCCTCCGTATGGATGATGGACAGGGGGTAGGTATCATAGGTGAGGGAGTTTTCTTCCATTTCCGTAAAGGGGATATCGATCAGGACCATCATGACATTGTCCTCTGAATCGATACGGGAGGATTCTTCATCATCCAGGGCAGCCCGCAAAAACTCCAGGGGAGTTTTGGTTTTTTTGGAGATCAGGATGAGTTCCTGCTCCTTCGGTGCCACCACATTGATCCAACAGCCCGGTACGATCTGTTTCAACGCTTCCAGCTTGTTGTCTTCATTTGGGTTGCTGTTGTATATCGTGATCATAGTAAACCTCCTTGTCCTTGCCGCTCAAACGTTAAGTATCTCAGCTCGATGTAAACTCCATGTCAGTATGTTGTATACCGAAGCAAATGGGATCAATCCGGCGATTCGGGCTATAATGATGGCCCTATCTCTCAATTATAAAGGTATTTGGCCGGATATGAAATAAAACTGTGTTAAATGAGGAAATTATTAGTTGTATCAACCCCGGGATGGGATTATAATCAATCTAGTCCCGAATACTTTAAAGAATGGCATGAACACGGGAGAAGGAGATCTTTTATATGGGGTTTATCTATGATGAGAAGGTTGAAAAAAGCAAGCTGACCTTTCTTATATTGACCGCAATCAGCATTTTGGCAACGATCATGATTTCAGCTATGGGAAGAAGTCTTATGATTTCCTCCAGGACTCAAGTGGCGCTGGATTTTGTTTTGACCGTTGGGTTATTATTTTTGACCTGGAGAATGATCATAAGGTCTCGGACCTGCACCAAATATTCCATCATTGCCGATGCCCTCTACATCCATAATGTATGCAGCGGCGGACCAAAACTGATCCGGGAGATCAAACTGTCCAATATTATCAGTATTGAAGCGGCGGACTCCCTATTGGACAAAATCATTGGCCTGAAAAGTGGTTCGGTCTGTCTTTACAAAAAACTTTATGAAGTTAAGTTTGAAGAAAATGGGAAGACGGAACGCCTTTATATGGTCCCCAGTGACCGGATGGTGCTTAAGTTGGCTTCCGCTTTAAAATAGCCTAAAATAAGATTAAGAGCTGCAGTTCAAGCGCTGCAGCTCTTATTTGTTTTCCCGGGGCAAACTCGATGAAACGGATCAAATAGGAGTTGGGAATGAACCATTATGAGCGAAGGGAGGATACTATGGGACCATTGGAACAGGCTCTGAAGGAAGTGACCGGGCATGCCAGAGTGAGGGCCGCCATGCCGGGCAACAAAGGCAGGTATGAGGGGGACTTTTCCCATGATGTAACCGAGCTGGAGGGGTTGGATAATCTCCAAAATCCCCGGGGGGTGATCGGAGCCAGTGAAACCGAGGCTGCCCGGATCTACGGGGTCACCAGTGCCCGCTACCTGGTCAATGGCTCCAGCTGCGGCAATCTGGCCATGATTTTCAGCTGGTTTCATGAGGGCGATCGGGTTCTGGTGGAACGGAACTGCCATAAAAGCGTCTATAACGGATTGATCCTCCGCAAGCTGCGGCCGGTTTTTTTATACCCAGCATATTCCCGGGATGGGATCATGCTGCCTGCCGAGCTGGAGGCTATCCAGGCAGTCCTGGACGGTGCGGGGAATGAGGCTGTCAAAGGGGTCATTCTGACCACCCCGACTTATTCAGGGCTTGGTATCCATCACCAGGCGGTCTACGACTATACGAGAGCCAGGGGCCTGCACCTCCTGCTGGATGGTGCCCACGGCGCCCATCTGCAGGGAGTGCATGGGTTTTCCGGGTTTTACGGAGCCTGTGATGCCATGGTCGTCTCCAATCATAAGACCATGGGCTGTTTGAATCAGGGATCCCTGCTGCTGAACAACCAGGCGGAGCAAACCCCGCGGCTGCTGAAATACACCAATGTATTTCAGACCACCAGCCCCAGCTACCTGATCATGGAGTCCATTGAAAGATCCGTGGCAGCAATGGCGGCAGACATATTTTTGGATACGGCCGCGGTCGACCGGATCCGGCAGCTGCCGCTGAAAAGCCTGGGGGTTTTTAAACCAACGGAGGGGCAGCCCGCTGACCCCTGGAAAATCAACCTCATAAAAACCGGAGATGGACCATGGATGTACGAGTTCCTCCTATCAGAGGGGGTTTATCCGGAAATGGTGACCTCCGGCAGTGTCCTCCTCATGCTGAGCCCCTACAATCGGCTGGAAGAGCTGGCCTATCTGGAAGCGGTCCTGGTAAGGCTGGACGAAGCCCTCTTAAGGCGTGATGAAGAGGCGGGGGACAGGGCCGCCGAAGATTCGATGGCTGTGGCCAGGGGGGCGCGCGGGGCGATTCTTTCAGCCCCTCGTCCGGACAAGCGCTATGAAAT
>CAZOTM010000299.1:0-2976 GCA_964582675.1 uncultured Clostridiaceae bacterium | reverse complement strand
TCGTCTGATCGAAGGTGGTGGGCATTACGAATTCAGTGGAGGTCTTGTCTTTGCCTAATTCGTTGAAAACCGGTGTTGTCATGGAAATTTTCTTCTGATCGGCGTTGTTGCCGCTGATGTAGTCAAAAATCTGATTAAACCCATTGGATCCATCCAATTTGGTATCCTCAACCGCTGCAGTATAAAATGCCTCATATTGACGGATCTCGAACCGGCCTTCACTTTCTATCACTTTATAGGGCGCGGTTTCGTATTTCGACATTGTAAATCTCTCCTTTGCCAGTTATGCTGAAAATAGATATACTTCTCCCTCTATTATACCATTTGATACCCTGACAATTTGCCCATGGGATTGATAATGGCACATAACACCTACCCGGAACAGATTATTATCTATCCAGATTTACAAAAAATCAAGGATCCCTCAGGGATCCTCAGGAGGCGGATCATGGAAAAGACCTTAAAACCAACCGTTGTCGTCAGCCGGTGTCTGGGCTTTGATGCCTGCCGTTACAATGGACAGACCCTGCCGGATAAATTTGTCGATGCCCTGGGTGAGTTTGTCGAATACATCACCGTCTGCCCTGAGGTTGAAATCGGGCTGGGTGTACCCAGAGACCCCATCCGCCTGGTGCTGGAGCGTGGCGAAATGCTGCTTTACCAGCCAGCCTCGGGCAAGGAATTCCGACAGGCCATGCTGGATCATTTCGACAGTCTCTATCCCGAACTTGCCCGGGCGGATGGGTTCCTCCTCAAAGGCAGGTCGCCTTCCTGCGGGATCAAGGATGTTAAAGTATACCTTGGCAAAGACAAGGCCGTCGGCAGTATCAAAGGAGTGGGGATATTCGGGGAGCAGGTCCTTACTCATTTCCCTGGGATCGCCATCGAAGAGGAAGGCCGCCTGACCAACTATAAGATCCGAGAGCACTTCCTGACTAAAATCTATATGACGGCCCGTTTAAAGCAGGTTGAAAAAACCGGTTCCCTTAAGGACCTGATCCAATTCCACGCCAAAAGCAAGTTCCTCCTGATGACTTACAGCCAGAAGGAATTGAAGATCCTTGGCCGCCTGACTGCCAATACGGAGAAACGACCTTTTGGGGATATCATCGCCGCCTACCAAAGCCACTTCGGGGAAGCCCTGGCCAATGTCCCCAAGTCCAGCAACATCATCAACACCCTTATGCACATGCAGGGCTATTTCGCCGATGAACTGACCCCCCGGGAGAAGACCTTCATTGCCGAGACGTTCGACAAGTATCGGGACGGGAAAGTCCACCTGGGCGTTCCGGTGAACCTCCTGCGCAGTTACGCCATCAAGTATGAGCAGGACTACCTGCTGGATCAGTTCATCTGGGAGCCGTTCCCTGAGGAATTGATGAATATCAGCGACACCGGAAAATAACCGGACGAGTAAGGTTTCTGATAAGCCCCAGCTGAAGCAGTTAATGTCAAGCCCTGAGCCAGGGGTTGGCGCCTTTATCATGATCGTCAACTTTCCAGGAGTGAAAGACAAAGACCGGGGGCATGCCTCGGTCTTTGCCTTTATTCCTATTTTTTCTCTTCCACGACGGGGGCTTCCCCGGCATTCTTTTTTGCTGATTCGATCCCCTTCAAACAGCCGGGTTTGGCTTTGTAGCCCTCACCGGTGGCTATTACCTGACCATTTTTGGCTTTCAATCTGAACCGGTATTCGCCCTTCTTATCCAGGTATACCTCGAACTTAGGATTCTTTGCGACAGCAAAGCCCTCAACGGTTTGGTCCTCGACTGCTGCGACCGGAGCATTGTTCCGAACGCTTTCCACCCCTTTTTTACATGCCGTCAGCGAAGCATAAACCTCTGAACTCAGGATCACTTCACCATTGCCAGCCTTTAGATCAAACTTCGTGCCTGTGCCAGTTTCTCGAATAACAAATTTACCTGCCATTAAAAATCCTCCCTTAAACAAGATAAGTTCATAGAATCAGGTTGGTGAGTATGGTGCTGGTTCCCCCACCATATTAATGTATTAAGTAAATGATATCACGAAAATAAAAAAGTGATACAAAAAATCTTGTTGCAGCGAATTTTTTCTTCCAGGTATCATTAACGGAAGCGACCCCATTGGCTTTCACCATGGAGTCGCTTCTCTGCCATGATCCGGTTGGATTCGGCAAATTTCATGATACTGGATTTTCGTTGTCCAATTCATAAAACATTTCCGTTTTCCAAAGGTTACATCCATTGTTCAAAACGATGCCCTTAATTCCGTCTCAGGATGTCACCTGGCAGCGCTTTACCTGGACCGATTTGAGAATCCCCTCCGGGGTCGGGCGGCGGATTGACTTCCGCTTGTTGCAGTAACCGTTGTTCCAGTGGTACGAGCGGCATTTTTCTCAAAAGCTGCCAGATGCTTTTCCGAGGCTGCTTTCAGTTTTTCCACAACGGCTTTAATATCCTCGGGCAAATCTTCTTTTAAGAATTTGGTATACATGGCAATATTGTCAATTTCTGCTTCAACGCCGGCCTGATAGCTGGCTGCCAGAGTTTCTGGAACTATGATATGTTCCACCGCATCATCCACCGGAACTTCAATACCGTGGGCTGCAAATAGCGGCAGGAGCAATCTGATGTGAGTTGCTTCCGCTTTTTTTATGTTGGAAAATGGTTTTTGTACGCTGAATTTATCCATGATCGCACCATACTCCGACTGTGCCAAATACTCATCCTGGATTGCATAAGTCAGGATTTCTCCTACTGTCAAATCTGTATCGGCCAATGCTCCGGCTGCTCCATAGGTTGTCCCCTGCCCAAATGCCATGACTGGTGCTGCGATCAACGAGATCCCCATTACCATGCTTACGGTTGCTTTAAACCAATTTTTCATTTTAATCTCTCCCTTGTCTCACTGCTGTGAGTTCTTTCTTTGATACTTTGATTGTAGACGGAAACATGATGCAAGTTGTTAAGCAAGCATGGAAGAAATGTGGTAAAA
>CAZOTM010000298.1:0-2987 GCA_964582675.1 uncultured Clostridiaceae bacterium | reverse complement strand
AGGCATAGGTCCGGTAGGCCAATCCCTGATCCAGATGATCAACGATGGCTTTCAGACCGTCCTGTTTGGTTGCCCCGGTGAGGGTGATGTCATAGGACAGGGGTGCCGGCTGGGGCAGTACGGTTATGCCCATTTCGCCGAAGCCTGCCATGCACCGGATGTCCTCGGCCCGTTTCAAGGTCACGGACAGTTTGTTCACCTTCAGGTCACGGTAGTCTTGAAACACCTGAATGTTAGCCAGGTCGATTTTAAAGATCTCCATCAGCTCCGCATACTCTTCCGGCGCCCATTTGTTGGCATAAAGCTCATAGCCGCACTCCAGGAGGATCAACGGATCAACGGGCAGCAGCTGGTCCATGACGAATTGCAACGCCGAAGGGTCAAAATGGATGTTGCGCACCACCTCGCCGCCCATGGTCACAAATGCCCCGGCGGATAAAGCCAATCCGTCCGCCTGGAGGTTTTTGATCTCCTGGGGCAGCGCCCCATAGGACCTTCCCGTACTGATGAAATAGCGGTCCCCCTGCGTTCTTAATCGTCTCAGGGTGTCTTTGAGCTCCGGGCTCAGGTCATAGATGCCCCGGCTGTGGTCGAGCAATGTTCCATCCACGTCAAAAAATAGCAGCTTTCTCAAAATATTTACCTCCTCCCATGGCTCCCTGGTAAAGTTCAATAGGCACATCAGTGTGCCTATTGAAAGAGATTTATTACCTTGTCGTCGTTCAGTTTCTTGATGATGGTGATGGCGATGGGCAGGAGGAAGATCCCGAAAATTCCAAACAGGGTGGCTCCAAGATAAATGCTCATCAACGTTATGATGGGGTGCAGCCCGATCTGGTCGCCTACGATCTTGGGCTCAATGGCCTGACGCACTACCCAGATGACCGCATAGATCACAGCCAGGCTGATGGCCATCCGGTAATTTCCGACGATCAGCTGATAGATGATCCAGGGTATCATGATCGTACCCGTTCCCAGAACCGGGAAGATGTCCACCAGGGCGATGAGGGATGCCAGGAGCAGGGAATTTTTGACCCCTAACACGGTCAAGCCGATGGACAATTCCGTGAAGGTCACCAGGATGATGATGATATAGGCTTTGCCGAACATCAAGAGGGTATGTCCCGTATTGTTGACCACATTGTCATAGACATGGAGGATCCTGGGAGACATTTGATTCTTGATGAAGCCTTCAATGGCATCCAGATCAAAGGTGATCAGGACTGAAGATATGACCATGAAGGTGGTTTTGACCAGGAGACCCGTTACCTTGCCGGCTACTCCCGTCACATTGTTGATCACGCCCGTGGAGGCTTTTTCCACAAAGGATAAAATCGTGCTGTTGATGCTTTGAGCCGAGGCATTGACAATCTCCTGCAAATTCGGGAATCGTTCCGTGAGGGAGATCCCCAATTTGATGATCACCGGCTGGATATCCTTGGCATAAAGGAAGGGCAGTGATGTTAAGAAGTCCTTCAGCACTGCGAACAGCCTGCCGCCAAATTCCACCGCCAGGAAGAGGACCAGGGCATACATCATGATCAAAACACCGATCCGGAGGAGGGTTTTGTTGATTTTGATGTATTTGCCCAGAAAATTGATAATTCCCCGGGCCATGAGGGCCACGACCAGTCCGGCGATAAACGGCGTCAACAGGGGGATAACATACTTTGCCAGAAAAAATACGATCAGCCCAATGATCAGTAAATACAGGAATTTGATAATAAAATTACGTTTTTTTTCGACCTGCATTCTTGTACCTCATTATGCAATTGAGTAAGCTGTATCATTATTATAACTTTTATATCTTTATTCTCTTAATATTATATACTGAATTGATGAAGATTAAACCAATGGATTGATCAAAAGGAGGTTAAATAAATGGAATCAGGCTGTTTGCTGTGCCCCAGACAATGCAATATCCACCGCAGCGAAGCACCGGGCTATTGCGGCGCCGGGGATAACATGGTGGTTTCCCGGGCCATGCTCCACCCCTGGGAAGAACCCTTTATCTCCGGGCAAATGGGGTCCGGGACCATATTTTTCTCCGGCTGCAGCTTAAGGTGTGTCTTCTGCCAAAACCACTCCATCAGCCACCGGATCCAGGGACGGGAAGTTACTGCCGATGAATTGGTCCGAATCATGCACCATCTGTTCTTGGCCGGGGCCCACAACATCAACCTGGTGACCGGCGCCCACTTTACCGACTCGATCATTCCAGCCCTGGTGAAGGCCCGGGCCATGGGGGTCAACATCCCCTTTATCTGGAACAGCTCCGGTTACGAGTCCGTGGCGACATTGAAAAAACTGGAGGGCCTCATCGACGTCTACCTGCCCGACTTTAAGTTTATGAATCCGCAATATGCCTTGCGCTACACCGGAGCCGCCGATTATCCGGCCAAGGCTAAGCTGGCTTTGGCGGAAATGTACCGGCAGACCGGTCCCGCTGTCTTTGCCAACGGCCTGATCAAAACCGGCATGGTGTTCCGCCACCTGGTTCTCCCCGGATTGGGGGAGGACAGCAAGGATATCCTGGATTACCTGAGCAGCCAGTATAAGGATACCATCTGGATCAGCCTGATGAACCAGTATTATCCGGTGGATCTGCCCCCGGGCTTTGCCGAGATCGACCGGACGGTGACCGCCGCCGAATATCAGGATGTGACGGATTACGCCCTGTTTTCCGGCATCCGGCAGGCCTTGCTCCAAACTGCGGACAGTCAGTCGGCTGCCTACACCCCGGATTTTAAATTGACCGGTTTGGAATTTCTCGATGATTAAACGCTTCAGAACTATCATCCGCCTCCTGACCTTCCGTTGCCTGACGGAGTCAAAAATATCAAGTAAGCTCTTTCTCAGAAAATATTAAGACAACAGCCGAACCTGATGATTGGTTCGGCTGTTGTTATCACTTATGAATTGCTGCTATATCCAAAGTTAAATTATTGATTTTTTTTGAACAGCTGGGTTTTGTCTGACTGCAGATC
>CAZOTM010000297.1:0-2990 GCA_964582675.1 uncultured Clostridiaceae bacterium | reverse complement strand
ATCAAGGAAAAAATGGGAAAAGACTATTTACAAAAAATGGCTTAGGTAGTATATTTAAAACAGAATATAAAACAAATGCTTAGACAATAAACAAATGTTTAGATGTTAAAATTGGTACGGAGGAGTATGATTGAATCAACAGATCATATGAAAGCAAAATGGAATTTTCTGAAAGTGGGAACCAGCAGGACCCAATGGAGGGAGACAGCAAATTGAGCAAAGGAAACCAGGTTCTCTGTATTGGCAGTGCCAATATGGATTACAAGATGAATCTCAAAGGCGAATTTATCAAAGGCACCTCGAATCCGGTGACCTCCAGTGTATCCTATGGGGGTGTGATCCGAAATGTTGCCGAAAATCTGGGAAGGCTGGGGGCACAGGTGGCCTTGATGTCCATCCTGGGTGAGGATATACAGGGAAACAATCTCATTGCCCATGCCAGTCACTGCATGGATACATCAGCCGTGGAAAAAACTGCCGCATATGGCACAGGGAATTATTCCGCATTGCTGGACATTAACGGCGAAATGATCATCGGGATGGCCGATATGGAAATTAACCGCCTGATGGACAGGGCCTGGATACTAAGACATCGGGATGATATTCTCCGGAGCCAGTGGATCGCAGTCGACTGCAACATTGAAAAGGACGCCATGGAAGCACTCATTCAGATGGCTGTGGAGGCCGGAAAAAACCTGGCGATCATCGGTGTATCAGGACCCAAGATGGACCGAATTCCGCAGGCGATCGACGGTGTGGCCATTGGGATCTTCAACCGGGACGAAACACAAAGTTACTTTAAAACCGGGGAAGACGATGTGGAGAAGCTATGCGGGATGTGGCTGAACAAGGGTATGAAACAAGCTGTGGTGACATCAGGCAAACATGCCATCGGCTGGGGGGACGACTCAGGGATCCACTCAACGAAGGTCCGGGTCGTCGACCAGGTGGTGGATGTTACAGGCGCCGGTGATGCTTTCTGTGCCGGACTGATTTTCGGTCTCACGGAAGAAAAGCCTTTGCAGGAATGCATCAATCTGGGGATGGCGAATTCGACCCTGACCATACAAAGCAAGGAATCGGTGCAAACTGATCTGACTTACGAAAAACTCCTGAAGGAGATAACTAAGCAAGAAGACCCAACCAGATAATTTAAACAGAATACTTAAACTGATAACCCAACAAAAATAATGAGATAAAGAGGAGAGAATGCGAATGTACAGCAAGTATATGGATATTAAACCCGAGGTAGCAGCAGCACTGATTGAGGGCCGTCCGGTGGTGGCTTTGGAGTCAACCATCATTTCCCATGGTATGCCCTTCCCCAAGAATGTGGAAATGGCTCTGCACACAGAGAGCATCATCAGAAGTGAGGGAGCCATCCCGGCTACCATCGCCATCATGAACGGTAAAATAAAAATCGGTCTGACGGACGAAGACTTAAACACCCTGGCTACGGCTAAAAATGTTACCAAGGTATCCAGAAGGGATTTTGCCGGGGTCATCGCATCCAAGACCATGGGAGCTACCACGGTTGCCACTACCATGATCTGTGCCGCCATGGCAGGCATCAGGTTCTTTGTTACGGGCGGCATCGGCGGAGTCCACAGAGGGTTCGAGGAGACGATGGATGTGTCGGCGGACCTGGAAGAACTGGCCACCACCAATGTGACGGTCATTTGTGCCGGCGCCAAGGCCATATTGGATCTGCCAAGGACCATGGAGTACCTGGAAACCAAGGGTGTGCCGGTTTACGGCTACAAGACCGATGATCTGCCGGCATTCTTTACCAGAAATTCCGGGATCGCCTTAAGACACAGAGCGGATACTGTGGAAGAGATCGCCGATGTGGTGTTTGTCAAAGAAGAGCTTGGCTTAAAGGGCGGTCTGCTGGTGGTCAATCCCATCCCCGAGGATGCGTCCATGGATGCAGATTATATCAACAACATCATTAACCAATCCGTTGCCAACAGCGTGAAGGACAATATCGCCGGAAAAGATCTTACCCCCTACCTTTTGAAGGACATCGTTGCCAAGACGGAGGGCGCCAGCCTGGAAGCCAACATCCGCCTGGTTTACAACAATGCCCTGGTGGGAGCCCAGATCGCCCGTGCTTACAGCCTGCATGAAAAATAGGCAATAAAAGCCAAGCAGACAGCTCATAATGCCAACAAGCCGCTTCCCCAGCATCTGGGAGGAAGCGGCTTGTTGCGGTTACTCCAAGGTTTGGCGGCTTGTGCCCTGTGGGATCTGTTCGTGGAGATTCCTCCCCGGAGCATTCACCAGGCTTGATTTCCCTTCAGAAAACCAAGCCTGGATCCGTGCCGGATTGAGTGATCTTCGAAAATTTAAACCCGGATTAACAAACATGGTTTAAAATGGGAGCGGATATAATTTTTAAGGATCAGGCAACAAAACCAGATTGATCCAGTCCGGCCCATCAGCAAAAAGAAAAGTTGGTTAACACCGGGTGATATGATGGACAAAAAAATTATGGGTATGTAAAAATCTGACCAAGGGGAGGAAACGCAATGAATGAAAAACTGCAGGCGCGGGTCGATCTGTTCTTAACCAACACAGAATCGATGAAAGGAAGCTTTACCTGGCACAGCCCATTTATCAAACGACTGGCAGCTCTGTTGTTTGCCATCGAAGACAAGGGGATTGATATCCAGGGGATCAAAACCAGCCATGATTTGATTAAAGGGGAGACCTCCCTGGTTTCGGTGTTCAGGGGCAATGCTTCCTTGACCCTGTCAGCCTTATTGGCTCTGTCAGAGGATAGGGAGGGTGAGTTGGCAAGGACATTGCTGGTTTATGATGCCATGAAGTCCATAAAATTCAAAGCCTCCGACTTTTTAGTCATCGCAGCTTACTTTATTGCGGTCAATGCCAGGGAGGAGAATTACGGCCATGTCATCGCCAGGACCAGGACATTCTATGATGGTATGAAGGAAAAGCATAAATTCATAACCAGTGCGGACGACTAT